>JAHHIL010000021.1 GCA_019358975.1 Trichocoleus desertorum ATA4-8-CV12 | reverse complement strand
AAGCTGGTCATTAAGAGGGCATCGTTGCTTGCTTCCGCGCAGCGGTACCCCCTTGATTACCGCTCCTATCCCCCTCACCGCCAAGCTATAGCCTTCGGCATGGCTGCACTAACGCTGTGGCGGGAGTCCCCCGGAGGTTGAGATGGCTCACCTGCCACTCCCTCCGGGTCGGATGGGATTACCCTTTTTGGGAGATTGCAGGAAGGAGAAGAACATAACATCGGCGGAACCGTCGCCTAATCATGGCAGCGCTTCATGGGCCTGCTTTGGTGCGTTATGTCAGTACGATAGAAGACATAACCTACCAATCTTTACAAAAGTGGGAACAAGCATCCAGTAACGACGGCAGAAACCTACAGATGACGTGCTCAGTTTGTTGATTCAAGCCAGAGATGAGGCAGGTAATAGCCTCAGCCTCAAAGAACTTAAAGACCAAGCTCTACTCATGCTACTTGCAAGGCACGAAACCACCACTTCTATGCTGACCTGGTTCTGCCTGGAACTCGGTCGCCATTCAGACATCCTAGAGCAAGCCTAAACAGAGCAGCGATCGCTCTTTAATTACTTTTTGATGTGACCAGAAACACAGGTAAACGTACCTAAAATGAGTGAATACCATGTCCTAGGATGGGAACTTTGAGAGAAAGCGCACAAAATAGTCTCAGATGCCTCAGCTCACCCCCATGATGCGCGACTTAGTGGCAGGAGATTGAAAGCAAAAGCATGGCTCGTACTTATGATTTAGGCTTAGTGGCGCTTCCCGTCGCGATCGCCATCCTACTGATTGGAGCTTTAGCTCTACTCCGCTTTTTTCTCAGTCGGCATTTCATGACTCAAAAAGTACGGGCACAAGCACGCCAAGAAAGTGAGAAACAGTTCCACCTGTTACTCGACGAAATGCATATAGGTGTCTTGCTGCTGAATGCCAAAGCTGAAGTTTTGACTCACAACCAAGCAGTCATTCACCTCTTAAACCTGTCATCTGACGATTTGGTAGGACAAACCTTTGGGATAAATTGGCCACTTCAACAAGTAGATGGCACTCCTTGTTGTGTCTCAGAGCTACCTGTACAGCAAGCGATCGCCCTAGGTCAGTCAATTCATGGGGTTGTCCTCATCACAGCACTTGGCAGCAAAAACCATCGCTGGTTATTGATCAATGTCGAGCTACAGACCTTAAAAACTGGACAGGTAGAGCGTGTCGTTTGCACCATTAACGACATCACCCAGCAAAAGCAAGCAGAGGCAGCTCTACAAGACACCTTAGAGCGGGAGCAAGCCAGTGCCAAAGTGATCCAGCGCATGCGTCAAACTCTGGATTTACCCAACATTTTTAAGGCTACAACTCAAGAGTTACGACAGGTCGTGGACTGCGATCGCACCTTAGTTTATCGGTTCAAGTCAGATTGGGGCGGAGAACTGGTGTCTGAATCTGTCGCTGCTGGATGGCAGGCTTTAGTATCCAGACAAAGCTTTCAGCCAGAGCTGACCCAAGTTGCCGTTGCCAATTCGGACTGCCAGGCTAGAAGCTTAAGCAGTAACGACGAACTGATTCAGGACACTTACTTACAGTCAACACAAGGGGGCATCTACCGCCAAGGTATCAGTTACCTCTCAATTACAGATGTTTATACCGCTGGCTTTGACCCCTGCTACCTCGGCCTCCTAGAGCGCTTTCAGGCCCGCGCCTATATCATCGTGCCCATCTTCTGCCGCAACCAACTTTGGGGCTTACTCGCCGCCTATCAAAATTCAGGCCCCCGTGAATGGGAAAGTGCCGAAATCAAAATGGTGGTGCAAATTGGCATTCAATTGGGAGTGGCCATTCAACAAGCTGAGCTACTCGCTCAAACTCAACAGCAGGCGCAAGAATTACAAGCTGCAAAAGAAGCCGCAGATAAAGCGAATCAAGCTAAAAGCGACTTTCTCGCCAACATGAGCCATGAGTTACGCACGCCTCTAAACGCGATCCTCGGTTTCACGCAATTGATGCATCACACATCGATCATCACATCCGAATACCAACAGTATTTAGACATTATTAGTCGTAGTGGCGAGCACCTCCTGGAACTCATCAATGACGTTCTGGAGATGTCGAAAATTGAGGCAGGACGGAGCACCCTGCATGAAACTAGCTTCGACCTGCATCGCTTGCTAGACAACCTCACCGAAATGCTACAGCTTAAAGCTCGCTCCAAAGGTTTGCAACTCACCTGCATCCGTACCACCGATGTGCCTCAATATGTGAAAACAGATGCTAGCAAGCTACGTCAAGTTCTGATCAATCTATTGGGCAATGCCATCAAATTTACGGATCGAGGCCATGTCACGCTCCAAGTCAGCACTAGTTCCAGCCAAGCTCTAAACGTTTCTCCGGAGAAACAGACCAACGGTACGCCCGAAGGGATGACTCATCTCACGTTTGTTGTCATAGATACGGGACCTGGGATCGCATCCCACGAGTTAAATCAATTGTTTGAAGCATTTGGCCAAACCGCAGCAGGCTTAAAGATAGCTGGCGGTACAGGCTTAGGGTTACCGATTAGCCAAAAGTTTGTACAACTCCTAGGGGGTGAGATTACAGTCAAAAGCCAGTTAAGCCGTGGCAGTATCTTTCACTTTGAGATTCCAGTGCAAACAGAAAAAAGTCGGCTGTTGGAGCCAAAAGCACTGAGTAGACGACAAATCAGCAGTATAGCTACAGGGCAGCCTATCTACCGCATCTTAGTGGTAGAAGACAGCACCACCAACCGATTTTTGCTAGTGCGGCTCCTCAGCAAGGTAGGCTTTGCCGTAGAAGCAGTAGAAAATGGCTATGAAGCTTTAGCAGTATGGGAGCGTTGGCAACCTGATCTCATCTTTATGGATATCCAAATGCCCGTGATGGACGGTTATGAGGCGACTAGACGGATTAAGCAGTCACCGTTAGGCCAAAAAACTGTAATTGTGGCACTCACCGCTAGTGCTTTTGAGGAGCAACGACAAGACATCCTCTTAGCAGGCTGTGATGATTTTGTCCGCAAGCCTTTTCGTAAAGAGGAACTCCTTGCTACGATCAGCCAACATCTAGGTGTGCAGTATAGCTACGAAGAACTGCCCCCGCCAGTCAACAGTGATGCTGCAACTACCCCAGTCTCTACAGCAGTTGATACTGCTCAACAAATTGCCTCCATGCCGCCAAATTGGTTGAGCCAGTTACATTATGCTGCCGCTCAATGCAGCGATCGCCTGATTGCAGAACTGATTCAAGAAATTCCCACCGAATTTGTTGCCCTAAAAAACACTCTCACAGACCTATCCGACAACTTCTATTTTGATCAAATTACAGCCTTAACTCAGTATGAAGAAAGCAAAGCCAAAGAGTACTAAGCCCCTTATTCAGTTGCGATCGCTCAATTTCTACCTCTAATTCCGGTTTTAAATCAGTTTGACTTTCCTTCTTTCGGGGAATACTGACTCATATTTGATTTTCTGGCTGAACGATTTGTCTCATCTTGTAGAGATAGTAAAGTTGAGGACTGCCCTGACTCAGAAATAAACTTAATATATGGAAACCCCTTAAAGTTCGCTAGATCAGATTAAGCATTCATCAAATTGATGAGTCTGCTAGTGAAATTACGCGCTACTTCTGTAATGATTTCTGATCATCACATCGCTTTTGTCAGCTAGCTATAGGAAAATGAGAAGGCAATAAATCTTCATGAATGTTAGCCAAGCTGAGCCTACCCCAGCAGACATCCTGGTCGTTGACGATACCCCAGAAAATCTACGCCTGCTCGCGACCATTTTGAGCAAAGAGGGGTATAACGTCCGCAAAGCCCTTAATGGCACAATGGCTCTGACTGCTGTGCAGACTGTCCAGCCAGACTTAATTTTGTTGGACATTATGATGCCAGAGATGGACGGATATGAAGTTTGCCATCATCTCAAAGCAAATTCGCAAACAGCTAGAGTTCCTGTGATTTTTTTAAGTGCTTTGAATGAGGGGCTTGATAAAGCAAAGGCATTTGATGTTGGGGGCGCAGACTACATTACAAAACCTTTTCAGGTGCAGGAAGTTTTAGCGAGAGTGCAAAATCAACTCGCGCTAAGAGCATCTGAACTAAAGAATGAGGAGCTGAATACCCAATTAGAAGCCAGGGTAAAAGAACGCACCTATCAGCTAGAAATTGCTAACCAAGAGTTGCAGCAGCAGGTCTATGAGCGCCAACAACTTCAAGCTAAACTGCTCAAAATGGCGCTGCACGATGCCCTGACAGATTTACCCAATCGAGCTTTATTCATGGAACGGCTGGTGCAGGCCCTCCGACAAGCGAAGGCAGAAGCAGATGATCAATTTGCGGTTTTGTTTCTGGACTGCGATCGCTTCAAGGTCGTCAATGATTCTTTGGGGCACTTGGTCGGGGATGAATTACTGGTGGCGATCGCTCGTCGGCTAGAGCAATGTCTCAGACCTCACCATACCCTGGCTCGCTTAGGGGGAGATGAGTTTGCCATTCTTCTGACAAATATTACTAACCTCGATAGTGCTACTCAAGTCGCTGATCAGATCCTAAACGCCTTAGCCCATCCGTTTAAGCTAGCAAGGTATGAAGTGTTTATCAACGCCAGCATTGGCATTACCCTCAACCATGCTGAACACAAGCAACCTGAGCACTTGCTACGAGACGCAGACACCGCCATGTACCGAGCCAAGGCACTGGGAAGAGGGCAATATCAAGTCTTTGATCCCATGATGCATACCAAAGCACTGCAGCTCTTACATCTGGAAACTGACCTGCGCCGAGCCATTCAACAGCAAGAGTTTGTGGTGCATTACCAACCCATTGTGGCACTGCATAACCACCGCTTAATAGGGTTTGAAGCTTTGGTTCGTTGGCAACACCCTCAGCAGGGTCTACTATCACCCGCCACATTTATTCCCATTGCAGAAGAAACAGGTTTAATTACTCAGATTGGCTATTGGGTGTTGCGAGAAGCATGCCAGCAGCTCTGTCAGTGGCAAGCAAACAGTTTACCCGACTTGGCTCTCTCAATCAGTGTTAATTTGTCAGCTCGACAGGTCGCTCAGCCAGATTTGGTTGAGCAAATTGATCAAATTCTGGCCGACACCCAAGTTAATCCTCAAGCTTTAAAGCTGGAGATTACCGAAAGTGTGATTATGGAAAATCCTCAATCAGCCAGTGTGATGTTTCAAGAGCTGCGAGAACGGCAAATTCAGCTCAGCATTGACGACTTTGGCACAGGATATTCTTCTCTGAGCTACTTACACTCTTTTCCGATCAATATCCTCAAAATTGATCGTTCGTTTGTGCAGCGGCTGGCAGACGGCTCCGAAGGTTCAGGGTTGGTGCCTCTGATCATCAACATTGCTCATTCATTAGGGCTAACTGTTGTAGCTGAGGGCATCGAAACCACTGAACAGCTCGCTCAACTCAAGGCGCTTGGTTGTGACTTTGGGCAGGGCTATCTGTTTTCTAAACCTGTAGCAGTCGAACAAGCCGCTGAGCTGATTGCCTCAACTCCTCCCTGGCTTGATTTGAATCCAAACTCAGTCCCCCTCGCCAAAACCATTTGGTAGCGATTTGATTGTATTTTTCTCACTAATACCTATCGCTGAGGAATTGACGGCTGAGGAAACTTTAAGCATAGGAAGGCTGGTCTAGGGCTCTAATCGTTTTTGCCATATTCATTACTATGCGCTTTATACCAGGGTCTTTAACTGTGCTTACTCTCCTTCTTACGACGACTACAACTTCCTCATTAGCCCAATCAAAATTAGCCCTACCAAACAAAGCTCAGGCTTGTAGAGATCTCAGCCAGTTGCAAGAACCAGTGATCACATTTGGACAAGAAACCGACCAGACGCATTCTTTGAGACAAATTTACTCACAGGGCCAAGTTGCTATACTTCACTCCAGTCCTACACCACGTCTACCGCTTACATCTAAACCAGAAGTTTTACTTGAGGCAACACCCATTTCACCCTTAACAGTGAAAACACTGGTATTCCTCGCTAACACTAAGGGATTTTGGGACTTACCCAGTTCTGATAATGCTAGCCCTATGGATGCGAAGGGATTTCTTCTTCCAAGAAACAAAACTTTTATAACGATTCATCTTCCTTGCCAAAGTCGCACCGTTGCTTTCAAAATTGGTACAGCCCCTCAGCAATTCACTGAACTATACTCACTTCTGCAAGATTTAATCCGTGAGTAAGTTTATCAACACAAAAAAGCCCCTGATTATAAAACCAGGGACTTGAGTTAAGACTTTTAAGCTAAAAAACTCTATGCGATCGCGGGGATCAAGGCAGCTTGTGCCTCCGGATGGACTTGCACCTGCCCGTCTTCATCGACATCGACCATTGCGATCGCGCCACTATAGATGCGGCCTGACAAAATTGCTTCTGCCAAGGCATCTTCTAGCAGGCGAGTAATGGTTCGACGCAGCGATCGCGCGCCGTAGCTGGGGTTGTAGCCTTCCACTACTAAGCGATCTTTCATCCGCTCTGTGATTTGCAGGGTAATGCCCTGTTCCTCGCTGAGGCGGTTGGAGAGTTCGCGCACCATCAGATCCGCAATTTGCTTCACTTCCTCACGGGTGAGTTGACGGAAGACGATAATCTCATCCAAACGATTGAGCAATTCCGGACGGAAGAACTGCTTTAGTTCCTCATTCAGGAGCGATCGCACGCGATTGTACTGCGCTTCGGCTTGAGTCTCGGTTGCGAGATCGAAGCCAAGACCACCACCACCTTTCTCAATGACGCGAGAACCGATATTAGAAGTCAAGATCAACAGCGTGTTCTTGAAGTCTACGGTGCGGCCTTGAGCGTCAGTCAAGCGACCATCTTCGAGAATCTGCAACAACAGGTTGAAGACATCGGGATGAGCTTTCTCGATTTCGTCAAATAGCACGACCGTGTAAGGCCGACGACGCACTGCTTCGGTGAGCTGACCGCCTTCGTCATAACCGACGTAGCCCGGAGGAGAACCAACCAACTTGGAGACGGTATGGCGCTCCATGTACTCGGACATGTCGAGGCGAATCATCGCGTCTTCGGAGCTGAAGAAATAGGCAGCTAGAGCCTTGGTCAGTTCTGTCTTACCCACTCCAGTAGGGCCAGAGAAGATAAAGCTCGCGATCGGACGATTGGGGTCCTTGAGACCTACCCGTGCCCGACGGATGGCGCGAGACACTGCTGTTACTGCTTCTTCTTGACCAATTAAGCGCTGGTGCAGCGTATCTTCTAAGTGCAACAGCAACTCTGATTCAGACTCAGTGAGCTTATTGACGGGTACTCCTGTCCAAGAAGCCACAATCTGGGCAATATCTTCCTCATCGACCACAGGCCGATTGGCTAGAGTCTTGCTGACTTGTTGCTCAGAGGCAGTAGTCGCTTTAATTTGAGCTTCTAGCTCTAGCTCGCGATCGCGCAGATGACCCGCTTGGTCAAAGTCCTGAGCTGCAACAGCCGCATCTTTGTCTTGAGTCACTTGGCGCAACTCTTGCTTCAACGCTTTGGTGGCAGAAGTCTTTGAGTGGCTCAAGCGCACTCGTGACCCTGCTTCATCAATTAGGTCAATCGCTTTATCGGGCAAGAAGCGATCGGAGATGTAACGATCGGAGAGCTTAGCCGCTGCTTCTAGAGCTAGATCAGCAATTGCGACTTTATGGTGCTGCTCATAGCGATCGCGCAGTCCGTGCAGAATCTCAATGGTTTCATCCACAGACGGCTCACCCACCATAATCGGCTGGAAGCGACGCTCTAGGGCAGCATCTTTCTCAATGTGCTTGCGGTATTCATCTAGAGTGGTAGCACCAATACACTGGAACTCACCACGAGCCAGGGCAGGCTTGAGCAAGTTAGCAGCATCCATGCCACCTTCAACTCCACCTGCACCCACCAGGGTGTGAATCTCGTCAATCACGAGAATGACGTTGCCCGCTTGCCGCACTTCCTCCACAATGTTCTTGAGGCGCTCTTCAAAATCTCCGCGATAACGAGTCCCAGAGACTAAAGAACCCATACTCAAGCTGATCACCTGCTTGCCAAACAGCGTATCGGGCACAGCATGATCGGAAATACGTTGCGCTAGACCTTCAGCGATCGCAGTCTTACCAACCCCAGGTTCACCAATGAGAACCGGGTTATTTTTGGTGCGACGACCCAAAATCTGCACCGCTCGATCAATTTCTTTCTGGCGACCGATCATCGGGTCCAGTTTGCCATCGATTGCCATTTGAGTCAGATTGGTACCAAACTCTTCTAAGTTGCGGAGCTTGCTAGGACGCTTGCCACTGTCACGCTCTTGTGGGCGAGTTGCCGAAACAGTTGCGACATCATTAACGGATTGCAGCACTCGCGATCGCACTTCATCTTTGTCGATGTTCAAGCGCTCTAGAACTTTAACCGCAACTCCTTCACCATCACGGATTAAGCCCAGTAATAAGTGCTCAGGGCCGATGTAGTTGTGTCCCAACTGGCGAGCTTCTGCCAGAGCGGCTTCAAATACACGCTTGACTTTGGGGGTAAAGGGCAGTTCAGCTGGTACGAAGCCAGACCCCCGACCAATAATCTTTTCAACTTCAATCCGAGCATCTTTAAGACTGACACCCAGGTGTAGCAGAACTTTAGCTGCAACTCCTGTCTTTTCGCCAATCAGTCCTAGGAGAATTTGCTCGGTTCCCACGAGGTTGTGTCCCAGGCGACGCGCCTCTTCCTGGGATAGCATCACTGCCTTAATGGCCTTCTCTGTAAAAAGTTCGAACATGGTGAGTTTCCCTTACCGAGCGATTTCGGCTGCAAATAAAACGGCTGCACCGAGCAGTCCAGTAGATGGTTTAGCAGGGCTAGGAATAGTCAATGTCAAGGTCAGCATCTACTAACGCTCCAGTCACTCAGCCAGTAATCCAACAGGCAATCACCTCCAAGAAAGCAGCCTGTATGAACTTTTGTTGATTTCCTTAGACTTACTGTAACGCTCCCTTCCCCCTTTAGTGGTGAGGAGAACCGAAGTCCTAGCGGGTAGTTGCCGCCTATTGTCGTCGTGCCAGGTCTATCTAGAGAACGTTATACTCAGCGATCGCCATCCCCTGCCCCTTTATTAGCCCTTGACGGCTCATTTAGCTCACAATAGAAACATGCTCGAACTACATTGCCACACCACTTACTCCGACGGCACCCTCACCCCTACAGAACTGGTGGAGCTAGCTGCTAGAAAGGGAGTCCAAGCGTTAGCGATTACCGATCACGACACCTTAGGGGGTTGGGATGAAGCCTTCGCTACGGCTAGTGCCCATGACTTAGAAATTGTGCCTGGGTTAGAACTCAGCACAGTTCAGAGCGATCGCTCTCTGCATATTCTGGGTTTTTACCCCGATCGCGACAAATTAGAAGCACCTTTGACGGAGCGTTTAGCGGGTCGCAAGCGGCGAGCAGACAAAATGGTGGCAAAGCTAGCCGAACTAGGCTACCCAATTCAGCTCCCCCAGCTGGGTGCAGGCATGGCCCCTGGCCGTCCCCACATCGCGACAGCCCTAGTCAAAGCTGGACATGTGCCATCCACCAGAGAAGCATTCGATCGTTGGCTAGGCGATGACAAGCCCGCCTATGAGCATTACGAGAAATTCTCCGCGATCGATGGCATTCAGTTATTACGGTCGTGTGATGCCGTTCCTGTGTGGGCACACCCTTACCTGTTCCGGGGCGGAGAAGTAGAAGAAACATTACCCGGATTAGTCGCAGCGGGTCTGATGGGCATAGAAGTGTATCATCCGAACCACAGCCTGAAGCAATCAAGAAAGCTAGAGAAGCTCTGTATTCAGTATGGGTTGTTGATGAGCGGTGGCAGTGACTTTCATGGCCCCCATCCCGACAGCAAGCATTCAGACAACACATCCTTAAATAGCTTGCGGATCTCCCTCTCTCTACTGCAACCAATCAAGCAAGCTGCATCAAATCTCCGCCAAGCAAAAGAGTTGAAGTAGGAGTGAGCGATCGCCCTACCCTCGGAGCGTATCAAAGAATCCTTGCATGGCATGTTTACTCGCCACATATCCCGATCGCGTGGGAACTCCCTGCTTGCCGCACAAAGAGGAGATCGCCACTAACAATCCTTTGCTGGCCTTCAGGTGAGGGAGAGCATAGTAAGTACAGTAGACTGCGCCTAAATAGCTGACTCGCATCACCTGCTCAAAAATAGAGAGATCTGTAACCTCTTTGAATCGAGCGATCGCGCCAATTCCAGCATTGTTCACCAGGATATCTATTCCGCCAAACTGCCGAACAGATTCATCAATTAAACGTTTGCAAGCATTCGGATCAGTTACATCCGTTGGTACTGCGATCGCTTGCCTTTCAAGAACATCTAAAGGCATCCTACTCTGCGACATCCTAATTAGTTAAGTTCTGCATCTAGAAATTGCAACCCAAAACAAGTTTATTGAAATTAGAACAGTAGAATCACGGACTTCTTGAGTTTAATCACAAGATTGGTGATATTCAAAGAGCTAGAAATACTTAAGATTAGTTATTCATGTGGTTCACAAATTAACAACAAATTAACAGTAATAGTAGCTTCACTATTTATTCCTTGAAGTCTCAAAGCGCAATTAAGAAAATCCTCATTTACACTGATCCTGATTCCCAAAACTCCTGCATTTACAGAGTTGCAGCCAATTCACAAGCTTTGCACACTGTGCTGATAAGACATGCGCTATTCTGCTGAACCATTTTTTTAGTTTACAGCGAATACTAGTTTTCAAGGTTCTTAGAAAACAAGAAACCGAGTTGGTGGTTCTACTTAACAGTTCAGTCTATCTCTATAAAGTTGGTGCGAATTACTGATATTTAAATCCCAGTATTCTGGCTAACTGTTAATAACAACTCTACTCAAAGCTTGTAAATAAGAGAGTAAGATTCCAGCTTTCCAAGGTTCCCATAGTCTTCTAGATCCTGGGCAAAAGGATTAGTCAAAGTAATACAAGAGGCATTATCCAGTGAAAATAGTGAAGTCGAACAACAGAACTAGCGTCAAGCCCAAATTCAGCTACCGCTCCCTAGTTGCAGGATTGTTCATTGCAGGTGGTGTGTTTCAACTGGTTACTCCGGTTTTAGCGGCTCCAGCGGCAAACACAACCATCAGCAACACAGCAACCGCCAGCTATACAGACCCAAGCACTGGCACGACTCTCAGCGCGACCTCCAACACCGTCACGGTTACTGTAGCTGAGGTTGCAGGTATTGATGTTAGCCCTCTTAACACCCCTGGCTCCGCTCAACCTGGTGGCACGCTTAACTACGACTTCAAGATCACCAACACTGGTAATGACCCCACTCGGTTCGTATTACCTAGTACTGCAACCATTACGGGTACAGGTGTAGCGGGTGCTTCTATCAGCCAGATCATCACCGCTGGTGTAGATGGCATACTTGGAAACGCAGATGACCAAACTATCCCTGTCGGTGGTGCTCCACTGCTGACTAGCTCGGTTGCAGCTAATGGGATTGTCAATGTCCGGGTTGTGCTGGCGATCGCTGCTAACGCTGCTCCTGGAACAGTTACGGTGGAATATGGTAAATCTCTTGATCCTACCAGCACTAACCAAGCATATGCGGCTAATGGAACTGGCAATGGTGCCTTAGATATTTACACCAATGACAACACTGATCCGAGTACTGTGACTGGTGAAGTTGCAGGTGCCCCTGTCAACCTTACGCGTGAAGATAGCGCTACCTTAGATGGTGTGATCGGCAACGTGGCAGGTGTCCTGAATGGTACCAATGGCAACCCAGCCGCTACAGGTGATGGCGTCAATAACAACACTGACTTCACTAACATGGCTGTGGCACCAACCGACAGCAAACCGGGTAGCACTGCTAATGACCCAGGTGCAGTCACATTTACCAATACACTCAGCAACACTGGTAATGCCCCTGCCACCTTCCTGTTACGGCCTGATGCACCGGGTAGCACTATACCTACTGGAACCACGGCAACTATTACTGCCGGTGGCACTTCTGCAACTTTTACCTGGAATGGTACTGCTTGGACAGGTACCCCAGTTTCTGTAAGCGTCACTCCTGGAACGCCCGTCAACTATACAGTCGCTGTAAATTTACCTGCTGGCACTAAGCTCTCCACTGATCTCACAACTCCAGGTGATCTCACAACTCCTACTGCTACTGTAGTTGGCGGCTATGCAGTTCCTATCCTCGCTTTTGTAGATGCTAACAAAGATGGAATTGTCCAGGTAACAGAACCTCAAAACCTCACTACCGAGCGTACGTATCTAGGTTATGTGGCGATGTACAAAGAAGCTCAAATCCTAGAAACTGATGGCACCACCGTTGTTCAGCCTTTCACAACAGATGCGATCGCTCTCACAGGAAAACTAACACCAGGACGCATCGTCGAGTACCGGATTTCCTACAAAAACATTTCTGAGGCTGCTGCGGCCACAACAGGTAGTTCCATTCTCAATGCCACCAATCTCCAAATTGTAGAGGATGGTATCACAGGTGGTAATAACTGGGCGCTCGACCAAGATGTGAATGGCATTATGGATACGGCCCACGTATCTGCTACCGATGCTGGTGGAACAGTGGTTACAACGGGTACTGCTCCTGATGTCACCAAGTATGTAGACACCGTTTCTTCCCTGGCACCTGGTGCATCTGGCAAGCTCAACGTTCAGCGCAAGATGAGCAACTAAGCGCATTAGTCAAGATTGGGGCACTTTAAGTGGGGTGTCCCAATCTCCTTACCTCTCCCCCTTTTGTACAAGTCCATCACACTACTGCGAGAATTAACTATGAAACGCTCCTCTCTCATCGGTTTAAGTGCGATCGCCCTCGTTGCCTCCGTCCCCTTCGTTAATGAACTACCCGTATCTGCTAGCTGGTTAAATCCAGTCAACAAGATTGCGCAAAACAATCAACGCCAAGCCCAAATGCAGTTGGTTCTCAGCGCTGACAAAAAAGTGGTGCAAAAGGATCAACAAGGTAAAGAGAAGGTCACCTGGGAAGCGCTAAAAGGTAACGTGACAGTGCAACCAGGTGATGTGCTTCGCTACACCTTGACTGGCGAAAACAAGAGCGATCGCCCTGTCAAAGACCTCAAGCTAAATCAACCTGTGCCTCAGGGTATGGCTTATGTCATGAGTTCGGCTGCAATTAGTCCCAATGCTGGCACTCAAATCACCTACAGCATTGACCAAGGTAAGAGTTTTGTGGCTCAACCCAAAGTGTCAGTTAAGCAAGCAGATGGCAAAGTCGTTATGAAGCCTGCCCCCGCAGAAGCTTACACCAACATCCGTTGGATGATTGGCTCGGCAGTGGGTGCCAAAAGCACAGTGAAAGCGACCTACCAAGTGAAAGTTCGCTAATCAAAGCTTGAGGGCGATCGCTCTACACCTTTAGATTCGCCCTCAAATTTCTCTTTTTATCTTTCTTATTTACAGCTTTTAAGTTATTCCATATCACCAATGAGCAGTCAGAAAAGCTTGAATCTGGCTGCGCAGGGATGCTTGTGCCTTTGCGATCGCTACCCCTTTTGGGCCAACAAGGAGATCTGTTCCGTGATTCCACTTCCCACAAAACACCTATCATTACTTAAAAATTGGAGCCAGTGGGCAGTTGCGATCGCGGTAGCAAGCAGCTTACAACATTCACTACCTGTTTTGGCTAAAGGCGTTACAACAGTTCAGCTCTCTAACCAGGCAACCTACACCTACACTGACTCTATTACTCAACAAACCTTTCAAGGAGCTTCTGTCTCAGTTAGTAACAGCATTGAACGCTTAGTTGATCCGTTTGGTCATATCCGGGGCTGTGCTGGAGAGGTGCTGAGTAGCTATGAAGGTTTCAGTGTCGGAGTTTATGAAACCAATCCCGGCGATCCAACAGGTGCTAGCTTGAGTGGTTTAGTATCCCTCACCAAAACTGAGCTACCTGACATTGTCAACAACAGTATCCCTGCTGGTATTGCGCCTAATAGTGAAAATAATAATCCTTTCTTTTTTAGCAATAGCGACGAAGGAACCTACAACTTTCTCCTCAATCCTGCGAGAGGGCAGTTAGATGTAGGTAAAGCCTATATTCTTGTGATTAATCCACCAGAAAATGGTGGTTATAACCAACGCCGCATCCGCCTCACCATTACTGCTCGCACCAGTAATACCGTCTCCTACACCGCTACATCATTAGATGGCAAACCCATCAGTAGCACGGATAACCGCTCCTCTGTTACTGAGACTATCAATATTCAGAATGCTGAAGGTGCAGGCTTAGTCTTAGCACTACTTGATATTGATATTGATGTCTGTCAGTCTCAAGGCGTCCAAATTATTAAAACAGGCGATCGCGCAGCAGCAGAGCCAGGAGATACCGTTATCTATCGGCTCTCAATCAAGAATTTGGCGACTGCGGCGATCGACAACTTAGTGATTACAGATACTCTCCCAGCTGGTTTTAACTTCTTGCCTGACTCAGTTCGCGCTGAAATTGCCAATCAATCGGTTGCAGTCACCACAAACCGGAATGGCTCAACCGTCACCTTCCAACCCAATGTCTCTTTACCACCTCAGAGTGACAATCAAAACGCGGTTTTGAACATTGCTTACGCTGCTGTTCTTACGCCTGATGCAGTGCGTGGTACAGGGCTTAACTCTGCGGTTGTTAGTGGCGATCGCATAGATAATCGCCAGGGTGTGAAGGATGGCCCTGCCACTCATCGCCTCCGCATTCGTTCTGGTATTTTGTCTGATTGCGGCACCATTATTGGTCGTGTCTTTGTAGACAAAAACTTTGATGGCGAACAACAACGCGGTGAACCTGGTGTTCCCAATGCTGTCGTGTTCATGGATGATGGCAATCGCATCACCACTGATCCCAATGGCTTGTTCTCCGTCTCCAATGTGATCTCTGGTTATCGCACGGGGGTACTAGACCTCACAAGCGTTTCTGGTTATACCTTTGCTCCCAACCTTTATGTCAAAGAGCGTAATAGCCAGTCTCGTCTAGTGCATCTAGAACCGGGTGGGTTAGTCCGAATGAACTTCGCAGTGACTCCAGCGTCCAGCGAGACCAAAACCCCGTGAATCTACTACTGCTCTCGCAGGGATAAGTTAAAAGGCTTACAACAGTCCAGTAAAACAGCGCAAGTGTTTAGCAGGCTCAAATCTTATCTTAAGGATATCCAGTTTTTCCTACCGCACATAGCCGGGTTTCTCAGCCTGAACAGCTTCTAGTTATCAGCTAGCTCTGTAGGAAATCTTTTTTTACTAACCTCCATTAGCTGAGACAAAAGATGACTACGAAGCCTACAGGTTCTAAAATTAACGCTCTAAAGCTTAGTTTGCTCGGAGCTATCACAGGAACTGTAGGTCTAAGTTGGTCTCCTCTTGCTGTTCAGGCAAGCACAGAACTGGAGCTTTCCCTTCCAGAGTCATCTACGTTACAGCCAGTTACTATTTCTTCAGGTAACGAAGCGCTTCACTCTCTAATCTTCTTACCTCAATTATCAGATAACTTAATTACGGCTCAAGCGATCGCTCCTGAAGCAACTCAGCAACTACAGACGATTGACGCTGCTACTGCTGGCTTGGAAACCGTAAGCAGCGCGACTGATTTACTACAATCCTCTGTCACTAATACTCCTGAGGTTAGTTCAGATTCTGCGGCGGCTGAGACCACTCCAACCTCACCAGCCACCACTTCTCCCAGTGAAGTTTCACCAGTTCCAGAAGGTACTACCGCTTCCACAGTAGACAGTGCTGATAAGACTCAGCCAGCAGTTGAGAACGCTCCTGCTGTGACACCTACCCCTGAAGCAACCCTTGAGAATGCCAGCCTTGCTGTTCCTGTAGCTCCTACAGAAGCCAAAGTTCTCACGCCTACTACCAACACAGTTCTAGATATCCCTGCCACGACAGTTATTCTTCAGTTTGTGGAAGGCACGCAAGTAGAACTACAAGCAAATGGAGTTACTGTCAGCAGTACCTTAGTAGGTCGTACAGAAACAGATACCAAAACTCGGATCATTACTCAAACTTGGTATGGTGTGCCCTTGAAGGAGGGAGACAATACCATTACCGCTCAGCCTACTGCCAATGGCGTTGCTGGCATCCCCGTAGTAGTTCAAGTACAAGTTCGAGGTAGCGCCACTCAACTGAGTATACAGACGGTTGAGACTCGTATCCCTGCGGATAGCCGTTCTACCGCTACAGTACAAGGGCAATTACTCGATGGCAAAGGTAACCGTTCCAATCGAGATGCGATCGTTACTTTAAGTACCAGTGCTGGAGAATTCGTTGGCGCAGATGCTAAAACCGACGAGCCTGGGTTTCAGGCACAAGCTCGGCAAGGCCAGTTTACAGCCAATCTACGCTCTAGCTTGCAAGCTCAAACAGTAACAGTCCGGGCCAATATTGGTGAGTTAGAAGCTTTTACTCAACTTCAGTTTGAAACGAACCTCCGTCCCTCGATCGCAACGGGTGTAATTGATGTACGGTTGGGCAGACGAGGCAGCGACTACTACGGCAGCTTCCGGGACTATCTCCCTCCGGATGGCGATAACTCTACAGAACTAGATGTACGTGGGTCTGTGTTTGCCACTGGTAAGGTAGGTGATTGGCTGTTTACTGGAGCCTATAACAGCGATCGCAACCTCAACCAAACCTGTGATGCTAACAGCCGCCTGTACCGAGATACTCAGTTTTGTGAGCAGAACTATCCTGTATACGGCGACAGTTCTCGTGTTGATAACCTGACCCCCTCCAAAGATAGCCTCTACTTGCGGGTTGAGCGTTCCGCTAAAATTGCAGGTGCCGCTCCCGACTATGCAATGTGGGGCGACTATAACACGAACGAGTTTTCTACCAAGTCTCAGCAATTCACCGCTTTCACTCGTCAATTGCATGGCTTCAAAGCCAATTACAATTTAGGCGACCTGCAAGTGACTGGCTTCTACGGCAACAATGTCGAAGGCTTCCAAAGAGATACGATCGCACCCGATGGCACCAGTGGTTACTACTTTCTCTCTCGTCGCTTGTTGGTTCCAGGCAGTGAGAATGTTTTTATTGAGCTGGAAGAGCTAAATCGTCCTGGCACAGTGCTCGATCGCCAGTCCCTCAATCGTGGACCTGACTACGACATTGATTACGATCGCGGCTCTGTGATTTTTCGCAAACCTATTCTCCGGACTGATATTGGGGATGAGGGTGAAGTATTAGTTCGCCGGATCGTTGTTACCTACCAATATGAAGGTCAGGGCACCAGTAACATCTATGGTGGTCGGGTTCAGTATCACTTAGACCGTACTCTCAACCATGAAAGTTGGCTCGGTGCCACTTATCTCAAAGAAAATCAAGGTGTGCGGGATTTTGAACTCTATGGAGCGGATGCCCTGATCAACTTAGGTTCCAAGGGACAACTGATCGCAGAATACGCCCATTCTAAAAACGACTCTGAAGTCATGGGCAAGGTAAGCGGCTCTGCCTACCGTTTGGAAGCTCAGGGAGAAATCGCTAAAGGGATTCAAGGCCGAGCTTATTACCGTGTGGCTGACCCAGGATTTGCCAATGATGCCACGATTAGCTTTGTCCCTGGTCAAACTCGCTACGGCGCTCAAGTCACAGGTAAACTTTCCGATACTACCAACCTCCGAGCGCAGTACGACCATGAAGATAACTATGGTGTTGCGCCCCGTCCCCTTGACACCTTAGAAGATTTGTTCGCACCGCGCTCTACTGCAATCCCGGGTAGCCAAGTAGATAACTCTCTCACTACTATCTCAGCTGGAATCCAACAAAAAATTGGTAAAGCTGACCTGACCGTAGATTGGATTCATCGCGATCGCGAAGATCGTCTTTATTCTGACCTGAGCGGCACTTCTGATCAATTACGTTCTCGCGTCACGGTTCCTCTCGCTAGTAACCTCACCTTTCTAGCTCAAAATGAGATGACGCTTTCTAGCAAGGTAGATAGCATTTATAACGATCGCACCCTTGTCGGCCTAGATTGGAAGCCAATGCCTGGTATAGATGTGCGTCTGGCCCAGCAGTTTTTTACCCGTGGTCAATATGCTGGCAATTCCATCACCAGCTTGGATGTCAACGGCTCCTACAAGCTGGGTTCTGACACTACATTAACCGGACGGTATTCTCTGTTGGGTGGTGCTGACGGCATGCAGATGCAAGGTGCATTGGGCCTGAATCAGCGCTGGAATATTGCTCCGGGTCTCCGCATGGATTTAGCTTACGAGCATGTGTTTGGCAACTACTCTCGCCGCACAGCTGCGGGTTCTCAGTTTCTCCAACCCTTTGCAACAGGCCAAAGTGCTTCCTCCTTAGCCTTGGCTTCTGGAGATAGCTACAGTGTTGGCTTAGAATACACCGATAATCCTAAGTTTCAAGCGAGTGCCCGTTACGAGCACCGCTCCTCCTCAGAGGGCAGCAATACTGTGATCTCCGCTGCTGCTACAGGTAAGATTACTCCTTCTCTCACGGCTTTAGTCCGCTACCACCAAGCCAGTGCTGCCAATCAAAAACTGTCAGACTTAGGAGACACCAAAGATCTGAAAGTAGGATTGGCCTACCGTGACATTCATAGCGACAAGTTCAATGCTCTACTGCGTTATGAGTATCGGAAAAATCCTTCTACGATTCCTGATTCTCTTCTGTTAGGTAATGGCACTGGTTCTGAAGAGCATCTATTTGCGGCAGAAGCGATTTATGCTCCTAACTGGCGCTGGGAATTCTATGGTAAATACGCCTTCCGTCACAGTTCTACCTACCTAGCCAAAGATTTAGTCGGTACTAGCAGCGTCTCCCTTGCCCAACTCCGAGCTACCTATCGATTGGGCTACAGCTGGGATGTCGTCGGAGAAGCCCGCTGGATTAATCAACCCAATACAGGGTATAGCGAAACTGGGTTTAACATTGAGGCGGGCTACTATATGACTCCCAACCTCCGCCTAGCAGCTGGCTACGGATTTGGACATGCTAGCGATCGCGACTTTAGTGGTTCTCGCTCGATTGATGGTCCTTATCTTGGTTTAACAGTCAAGCTGAATGAATTGTTCGATGGCTTTGGTTTACAGAAAGCACCTCGACCTCAGCAAGAGCCCAAAACTAAGCCAGTTGCCTCACATTCTTCCAGTCATTTAGCGCATGCAACTGCAACCACGGAAGCAACATCTACAACATCCGAATTAGTTCCAACTGCATCTGCAACTGTTAGTGGTCGTGGGGAATGATAAAGCTATGAAACTTCAACGCTTTCCTAATCTCAAGCTCTTGGCTCCTGCTGCACTCACTCTCGCTGGTGCTACTTTAGGGATTACTACCCCAGCGATCGCCGCTCCCCAGCTTACTATCACTCCTATCACTTGGAACGTAATTGGTTTAGATAGTGTTGCCTCTCAAATGCTCGGTGGAGCAGGTCCTGATCAGTTTCTAGAAGGGGCTCGGGTTTGTAACGTGGGTGATACTACTGCAACTAACGTCACAGCTTCCTTTGTTAAAACTGGAGGCAGTAGCTATATCGGCTTATTCGGAGCTAGCACTCTTTCTATCCCTTCGCTGCCCGCAGGTACTACATCTCTACCTCCAGGGAATACAGGACCTACCCCCAGTAACTGCTCTGATTTCTACTTCAACGTGAAAATTGCTCGTGATAGATTAGCCTATTCTACCCTTGCTACCGCTAGCACTAGGCAGCAGTTTTATATTTCGGCCACTGCCACAGGGTTAGGGACTATCACAACACCTCAAAATCGAGAATTGTATGTTGAAAAATTGGTATCTCAATCGAGAAACGCAGTTGATAGCATTTCTGGACCCAGCACCGTCTTTGTAGGAGACATTGTTCAATATACAGTTAAGGGACACACTGCCCCTGGTGGATACGAACAGCTGTCATTCTTACCTGTTTTACCTGGTTTTTTCCAGCTCCTTTCTGTTTCTACAACCTATTCATCTCCGTCTGGCTCCACTAATAACGTTGTTTATGCTGATGCCTGCGGTTGGGAAAACAATCCCAGCAGTACCTACTATCACAACAACCTGACTTGTGATAACCCCTCCATTCCCAGCGGTTATGTTGGTGAAAAGGTTGGTGATAATGTCACAACCGTTTACACAATTAAAATTTTGTCAGCAGGTAGCGGCGCATTAACTAACATTATTTATGACTTCTCTGGAAGTAGCTACCACTACAACGCTGACGTTGGTACGGGAGCAAACTTATTTGCCGTAACTGCCTTTGCCCCTTCAGCTGGCATTGACCTCATGCTTCAGAAGACCCGAGTTAGCACTTTTGCTAATGGTATTAATGGGCAATATACACTGAATGTCTCAAACGCAGGGACGCTCTCCACTACTGGAACCATCACAGTTACAGATGTACTGCCTACATCCCTAGAATATGTTTCTGCTAGTGGCAGTGGTTGGACTTGTGGTTACAACGGAACCAATCGGACGGTAACTTGTACCAGCCCTGGTCCTTTAGCCTCTAAAGCGAATAGCAATATCACTTTAACAGTCAAGCCGAATACAACAGGCACAATTTCTAATACTGCTGAAGTAATAACTGCTAACGATATTGTTAGTGCTAACAATAAGTCCACTGACACAACAACCGTTAATGCTCCTGTTAACTTAGCTGTCACCAAAACAGTTGGATTAACGGGTAGTTCTGCTACCCCCATTACCAGTGCCAGTCCTAATAGCAATATTACCTACACCCTTAAAGTTGCAAACAACAGTGGTTTCGATATTACAGGAGCAAAACTAAGCGACATTGTTGACCCTGCCATTACTGTTTCGACTACTCCCACACCTACTTGCAACCCAAGTGGAGGTAGCACTTGTACACTGACTGTAGCGGGTAATGATATTAGCGCGCTTCTCAACTTAAAAAGCGGTGGTACTGCCATTATTACTATCACTGGAACTGTTGCACCCTCAGCAACTGGCACTATTCCTAATACAGCTCAAGTTGCTCCACCTACAGGATATGTGGATCAAAACCTTGCAGATAACACGGCATCCGCAGATGTTAATGTCAGTGCTCCAGATTTAACGATTACCAAAACTCATACTGACAAGTTCCTACTCGACCAAAATAGTAACTTTATATTGACTGTAAAAAATATTGGTTTTGCAGCTACATCAGGCACTATTACAGTTACTGATCAGCTCCCTACAGGTTTAACTTATCAATCAGCTACGGGCACAGGTTGGACTTGTTCCTTCAATGCGACTAACACGACAGTGACTTGCACGACTAGTAACGCCATTGCTGCTAGCAGTTCTGGCAACCCCATTACCATTACAGTTCGGCGAGATTCATCGGCAGCTGTTGTCAACACAGCTATGGTTGCTGGCGGTGGAGATAAAAACACCACCAATGATCTAGGTAGTGATGCGATCGCAGGTATTTCTCAAGTACGTTTGGTCAAGCGAATTACCGCCATCAATACCACGAGTAGAACAGGTTTTATAGATGGCCCAGGCAACGATGATATAGCTACCAACTGGCCTTCCCCCACGAGTACCTCTCTACAAGGCGTCGTCAATGGTGGTGCCGTACGATCTGGGGATGAAGTCGAATACACTATCTATTTCTTATCTGACGGGGGAGCAGATGCCCAAAGTGTCGTGTTGTGTGATCTCGTGCCCCTCAATCAAACCTTGGTGACGAATGCTTATAGCACTGTAACAGCAGGTTCAGGCGGAACAGCGGGAGCAACTCGTAGTATCGCGACTTCTGTTAATGGTGCTCAAGTGTCTTACACCGATTTGGTTGATAGAGATGCAGGTGGGTTCTATGCAGTTGGCGCATCAGTTCCCCTCCCAACGGGCGGCACTAGCCCTCAGCCCTGTCCTGCGACGAATACCAGCACCAATGGCAATGGGGCAGTTATGGTTAATCTGGGTACCCTCCCAAGAGCGACTGCTCCTGGAACGCCCGCAGGTTCTTACGGCTTCGTACGTTTCAGAGCCAAAGTGAATTAAGCCTAACTTGTTGCAGTGTCTTGGCTCAATGACAGAAAAGAGAATAAATCAAGTTAGGTTTGAGCTTGCTTATCAAGCATGAGATAGGTTTTCATCAACCCCTTGCCTTTGACCTCGATTAGACCTCGCTCTTCAAACAAGTACAAATTCTGCAATCGCTGATAGGTGGTTTCAGTTACCTGAATTCTACCGGGTAAGCCATGAGATTCCATGCGACTGGACAGGTTGACGGTATCTCCCCACAGATCATAGGAGAACTTTTTGGTGCCGATTACCCCTGCTACCACAGGCCCAGTGTTGATGCCAACACATAAGTTTAGCTTCGTTCCATGTTTGGTGTTGAATTGGACGATCGCCTTCAACATATCTAGTCCCATCTCCGCGATCGCTTCTACATGATGCTCGGAAGGGATAGGTAATCCTCCTGCCACCATATAAGCATCCCCGATGGTTTTGATTTTTTCTAACCCATGTTTCTCGGTGAGTTGATCAAAAACAGAGAAAATCTCATTTAAATAGCTAACTAGCGCAGTAGGGGTAATTTCACTGGCCCATTGAGTGAAATTGGTGAGATCGGCAAAGAGAATCGTGACTTCCTCAAAACTATCCGCGATCGTATCTTCTTGTAGCTTGAGGCGTTTGGCGATCGGGGCGGGCAATGTGTTTGAGAGGAGACGGTCTGCCTGCTCTTGCTGATAGCGCAAAGCTTCTTCCATCACCCGTCGCACTGTAATGTCATGGATAAAAGCAGATAGACCTTCATAGGAAGGAAACGCTCGCACTTCAATCCAACGGCCTAGGGGAGCGTAAAACTCCTCAAAATTAACGCTGATTTGTTGACTTACAGCTTTATGAAATTCCTGATCAAACTTTGAACCTGCTAAGTCACTCAAAACCTCCCAAATCGCTTTACCTAGCAATTCTTCTGGGGGTTTCTGTAAAATTTGGCCTGCTTTTTGGTTGACGAAGGTGAAACGCCACTGAGGATCTAAGGCCCAAAACCCATCGGTCATGCCCTCTAATAGGTCTACGACTTGCTGGTCGGAGGCTCGCAACTTGGTTTCTGCTTGTTGATAGCGAAAAATTTGGCGTTCTAGCTTCTCAATTTGCAAGCGCAGTTCCATTTGAGTAATCACCTGTCGCCCCAGCACTTGCAATGCCTCTCTTTGCTCAGGGGTGAGATTGCGAGGCATGCGATCGAGCACACAAAGCGTGCCTAAGGGAAAACCATCGGGTGTAACGAGAGGGGCTCCTGCATAAAAACGAATGCTGGGATCGCTGGTGACGAGGGGATTCTCAGCAAAGCGATCGTCTTCCAGCATATTTGGAACTACAAACAACTCATCTGGCTGAGCGATCGCATGGGCACAGAAGGCTTGCTCTCTTGGAACTTCTACGGCATCTATACCAAATTTAGATTTAAACCACTGGCGATGGGAATCCGTCAAGCTAACCAAGGAAATGGGGCTACCACAAATCTGAGCTGCTAGCTTCGTCAGCTCATCGAATGCTTCCTCTGGCATCGTATCCAGAATGTTGTATTCCTTTAAGGCTCCCAAACGCTCTGCTTCATTACTAGGGATGGGAGGGGCTACCACTGTAGGCTTAACAGATGTAGGCTTAACAGATGTAGGCTTAGCAGAGATAGGTTGAGGCGATCGCAGCCGACGTGGTTTGACTCGAACGCGGTTGGTTATGCGGATGAGCCATTTCACTAACCTAGTTAGTATCTGATTCACGGAACTCAGGTAATGCATTGGATGTCAATAGCTCCCAACCTTTGGTAAGCCCAAAACTCCAGGCTCAGCAGCGAAACTCAATAACTCAACCATCAACATCCATTAATCCCAAAATTGGCCGTAATAACGCTATTTCTGACCTGAAAGCTAGCAATAGTAGGGTCTGAATCAATCTATACCCGGTTTACAATGAACATCCAGCGAAAGTGAGAGGGTTTTTAACCTATTGTTACACAAGCTAGTAGGAGTAAAGCAATGTTTACTCGTTTAGGTATGGCTCCTACAGCATTAATTACAGGTGGTTCTGAAGGAATTGGTAAAGCAACCGCTCTACTTCTGGCCCACAAAGGTTACAACTTAGTTTTAGCCGCTCGGCATACTGATCGACTAGAAACAGCAGCCCAAGAGGTGCGATCGCTGGGACGAGATGTATTACCTGTGGTAACGGATATGAGAGACCCGGTGCAGGTAAATACATTAGTGGAAAAAGCCCTAGGGCATTACGGCCACTTGGACGTCTTAGTGAATAATGCTGGGATATATCTCTCTGGCCCTGTCGAAGCCTTTTCTTTAGATGACTGGCACCAAGCTATCGACCTTAACTTATGGGGATATATCCATGCTATTCATGCCTTGCTCCCTCACTTCCTCCAGCGTGGCACTGGCACCATCGTCAATGTGAGTTCCATTGGTGGTAAAGTTCCCGTTCCTTATTTGACTCCTTACTGCACAACCAAATTTGCTGTGACTGGCCTGACGGAGTCCTTGCACTCGGAGCTATCTCCCAAAGGGATTCATGTCGCAGGCATCTATCCCAACGTGGTCAAAAGTAACTTTATGCAGCGGGCGATCTTCCGGGGTAAAGATACTCAAGATCAGCAAGCTCGTCAATCACAACTGGAACAAGTCCTCCAGGTTCCTGTGGTAGAAAAACCAGAAGATGTGGCACAGGCCATTTGGAGTGCGATCGCCCAGAAAAAAGCCGAGGTCGTTGTCGGTTCTGCAAATATGTCAATTGCAGCGAATCGCGCTTTCCCCAGCCTAATGCAGTGGGTTTTCAGGAAAACATTCCAGTTAAAAGACCAAACGTAGGCGATCGCCAAGGAGAGCAAACACCAAGGAGAGCAAACACCAAGGAGAGCAAACGCGAGAGCTTAGGGATAGGGCGATCGCTTGAGCTGTCACACATGTTACTCAGGCTATTGAGTGAAGCTATTAACTAAAGCTAACTCCCAGGATTCACCTGGGTAATATGTGCTGACGCGGACCAATCCCAGGATTAATCATCGCCGCAATTTCAGCTTCCGAAAGTTGCTCAATGGCTGTACTAAGATCCTCCAAAGTAAATTCATAGCCACTTTGAGCCGCAATCTCAATGAAAGTTTGCGGATTGGAAGTCGCTTTTAGCTTGTTCTTTAAGGCTTCGTCCTGGGTGGCCGCTTTAAAGAATTGGGCTGCACCTTGTGTCATGATGTCATATCCTCTTACAACACAGATCAGCGCGATCGCTAAGAGAGCTAGCGCTGGGCAGCATCATGGTCAGCAGTTAGATAGCCAGTAGTCAAACAGAAAAAGTATCTGACGGTACCTGGTGAGAAAGGGTCTGAAGCAGTAGAAAAGTCGTTTGTGACTAGAAGTTCACCCAGGAGCGTCTTTACACAGGGGCTTCGAACAACGTGATAGTAACTGCTTACTCCGATACTGTCTTAGGAAACTTACCAATGGCAGCTTCTTACCTCTTAGCTTAAAAGAAGTAGCAAAAATAGGATCAATTTGACAGCAAAGTTTACTTCATCCCAGACGGTTTTCTATAACAGAGCTGTAGCGTTTGGCAAGAGATTGCAGAGGCTCTTGACTAAGATGATATGCTGATAAATGTATAAGTAAAAATTGACTTTGAAAATAATTATCATAGAATTCTATCTATGAATCATTCATTTCGGAGTAGCACCTGTGAGACAAATTACACTCCACCAGCTCCAAGTCTTTGAAGCGGCAGCTCGCCATTGCAGTTTCACTCGTGCTGCTGAAGAACTTTTTTTGACTCAGCCCACCATTTCCATGCAGGTGAAGCAACTCTCTCAAGCGATCGGCTTGCCTTTGTTCGAGCAAGTGGGTAAGCGGCTTTTCTTGACAGATGCTGGGCAAGAACTCCTTGTGACTTGCCGTGAGATTTTTGAGCGCCTCTCTTTGCTAGAAATGGCTGTGGCGAATATGAAGGGTCTTAAGCAGGGGCAACTACGTCTCGCAGTCATTACAACTGCAAAATATGTTGTACCTCGATTGCTGGGGCCGTTTTGCCAGCGCTATCCCGGTATTGATGTGTCGCTGAAAGTGACCAATCACGAACGGGTGCTAGAGCGGATGACAGGGAACATGGACGATCTCTATATTGTGAGCCAGCCACCAGAGCATCTGGATCTTCAATCCTATGCCTTTGTCGAAAATCCCTTAGTAGTCTTGGCTCCTCCCAATCATCCTTTAGCGCATGCCAAACATATCTCTCTCAAGCAATTAGCAGAAGAACCGTTTATTATGCGGGAGCCTGGTTCTGGAACCCGCAAAGTGGTACAGGAATTGTTCGATCGCTATGGGATTCCAATCAAGGTCAAGCTCGAAATTGGCAGCAATGAAGCGATTAAGCAAGCGATCGCCGGGGGTTTAGGCATCTCTGTGCTTTCGCTGCATAGCTTAAATTTGGAGGGGAACCACGGACAATTCAGTATTTTGAATGTTGAACATTTTCCCATCCTGCGACATTGGTATGTAGTCTATCCTACAGGCAAGCAGCTTTCTGTTGTCGCTCAAACTTTCTTCGACTATTTGCAAGAGGAAGGAAAGCAAATTGCAGATTTGAGAAATACTGTAGGATGGTCATCTGAATTGAAGAATTTGGTTAATTTGGTCTAAGGTACACCATTTTATAGAAATCGCCTTATATCCCACCGCTAAAGTATGTGGGATATAAGGCGGTGAGTCGTAGATGAATAATTTTATGTAGACTGTGATAATATAAGGGGATGATTGTACTTGAGTTTAAGGCTTACGGAAAATCAACGCAGTTCAGCGCCATTAATGAGGCTCTGAGAACCGTTCAATTCATTCGTAACAAGGCTTTGCGCTTTTGGATGGATGGGTTGGGTAAGACTCAATACGACCTCAATAAATACTGCGCTGTCCTCGCCAAAGAGTTTTCCTTTGCCAATGAACTCAACTCAATGGCGCGTCAAGCTGCGGCTGAACGCGCTTGGTCTGCAATCAGTCGCTTTTACGACAACTGCAAGAAGCAACTCCCTGGCAAGAAAGGATTTCCCCAGTTTCAGAAGGACAATCGCTCGGTTGAATACAAATCATCCGGGTGGAAGCTGGCTGAAAACCGGAAATCTATCACTTTCACCGACAAAAAGGGAATCGGCACCCTGAAGCTAAAAGGCACCCGCGATCTCCACTTCTACCAGAGCGACCAAATCAAGCGAGTGCGACTGGTAAAGCGGGCTGATGGGTACTACGTTCAGTTCTGTGTGTCGGTCGATCGTTCTGAGTCGGTTGAAGCATCAGGCAGTGCCATCGGACTCGATGTAGGACTCAAAGAGTTTTACACCGACTCCAATGGCGTGATGGTTGAGAATCCGCGTTTTCTCCGTAAGAGTGAACGCAGATTAAAACAGGCTCAAAGGCGCGTGTCAAAGCGGGTCAAAGGGTCAAACAACAGACGCAAAGCAAGGCAGATTTTAGGTAAGCGCCATCTCAAAATAAGTCGGCAACGTAAAGACCACGCTGTGAAGTTAGCGCGGTGCGTCGTTCAGTCTAACGACTTGATCGCCTATGAAGATTTGAGCATCAAAAACATGGTGCGGAATCATTGTCTTGCCAAGTCGATTAACGACGCATCTTGGTATCAGTTCCGGGTGTGGCTGGAATATTTTGGCAAGGTGTTCAAGAAGATCACCATTGCTGTACCGCCGCATGGGACGAGCCAAGAATGCTCTAGCTGTGGAGTGGTGGTCAAGAAGTCACTCAGCACGAGAACCCATGCTTGCCAGTGTGGGACTGTGCTAGACCGTGACCACAATGCGGCTAGAAACATCCTGAGTCGAGGATTGAGTACGGTAGGGCATACCGGAACTTTTGCACGAGATGCAAGCAACGCTTGGGGAGAAGACACCGCTACTCTGGCTGGAGCAATCCTGTCTGAGCAAGTGACTTCGTAGAGCCAAGAATCCCACGTGCTTTAGCCCTGGGAGTGTCAATCTTCAGAATAGATAAGCCTCAAGAACTAATGGTATCCACTCCACTTCTAGACTGTCTACTCAACCTCGCGTCGTGCAAGCACTGACTGATGAGCTATTTTTAGACTGGCAAAAACTATTGCAACCGCTTGGCGTTGAGTCATTCACGATTCAATCAACTTTTGCTGAGCTTGTTGCCTCCTTACATGCAGGCCAAATTAGAACTTTTAGCCCGTGACAACCTTAGCCGAGAGCAGACTCTCTCAGCACCCTAGCGCATGGCTACTCCATCTCACCGTGACTGGCTGAAATATCGAATTGCCTTATTTCTGAGTATTTTGGCGATCGCACCTCTCGGTTATGGGGTTCGCTTCTCTAAGTTTGGCCCTGCTTGGTTCAATGATGGGGCGGGCAGTGTCGCCTACGAAATCTTTTGGATCTTTTTAGTGGCGCTATTCTGGCCAAATACATCTCCTTTTAGGATTGCAGCAGGTGTCTGCCTTGCTACCTGTGGTTTAGAATTTTTGCAACTTTGGCAACCTCCGTGGCTACAAGCTTTGCGCGCAACCTTACCAGGCCGACTCATACTAGGAAATACATTTACTTGGTCAGATTTTTCTAGCTATTTTATTGGCAGCTTTATCGGTTGGCTGGGGCTGCGATCGCTCCGTCACTGGCTACGAACCACAGCCCAAATCAACAGTAGATGAGCCGGGTAAAAGGTATAAAACCAGCGCATCGTCGGCCCCTTCTGCTGGTTTGTTATTAGCAACAATAATGGAGCCAATGCAGCAGGGAGTTGAAATAAGCCAAATTCACTGGAAGCGATCGCTAAAAAGAGATGTAATCCTAGCCAGATCCCCCACCAGTAATAGGTGGAGCGAAACTGAGATAACAGCCCAATGATTGCAATCCCATAAGCGCCATATTCAAACTTCAGCAGTTCTGCCGCAATCATACTCGCCGCCAAAATTCCATAGCGTAGTTCTGGCCAGTGGCGGCTCAACCGCAACATCGTCACTCCTAACGTCAGCGTAAATAGAATATTGAGGAATTCGCCCTGCAAGGCCAGCACATACAGTGGCTGACTGACAATGCCTAACACCAGCAGCCTGAGTAGATAGCGCTCTACGTTACGAGTATGTTGTTCTCCCTGCGCCAGCAGCCACGCAAATAAAGGAAAGCTGAGACGACCTACCATACGGAATGCTAGGACATTGGGAAAGAAAACTACCCCCACATGGTCAATCACCATAAGGATTGCAGCCAAAAGCTTGATGTGGAAGTTATTCAGCTGCAACGGCATGGGTGGGGGCTTGAATAGAACACTATTTGCAGTCTAACTGTTTAGTTACTTGGCAGAACGGGGTTGCCAGCCGTACCAGTGACGGAGGGTGAGCCAAACGACCGAGAGTAGCCCTGCCAAACTCAGCGTCAGCCCTGTAAACGGCACCAGCAAGCCAAACACAGGTAGGATTGCACCACTGATAGTCGCGATCGCCGCAGCAATTGAGGCGCGTTGATTTCTTCCCAAACCCCAAGCCAGAAACAATATCACGGGAGCCAGGATAGCCCAAGCAAAAGGAGCAGGGATAATGCGGCTGAGGTAGGTGAGAGTCAAGAGACTGGCGAAGAAAATTCCAGAGGCGATCGCCACATCTCGCAGCCGCAAAGGCACCGAAAGATACAGAACCAACAGCCACCAGAGCAGCAGCGCCGGAGCCAAAAGCAGCAACCGAGGCAACACCCCTGTATTGCGGACTGGAGCCGTAGCTGTAAAAACACCAAAGGGATTCAACACCGAAACATTATCGGCAAACTCCCAAGTGAAGCGAGTCCCCCGCCCTTCCGGTTGCATTTTTGTGGGCACAATACCACTGGCAAATTGTGCACCGGGAAAACTGGCGAGTGCCGTTAAGCGAAATTTTGAAAGCAACTGCGACCCTGCACTGTAAACCCAGCGCGGACCACCTACAGCTTGGTAGGTAATCCGGAACTGAGCCGACTCACCTGCACCCAAACGGAGAGGAAAGCTATAGTTACTTTGCTGAGAAGGCTGTAGACGCTGGCCATTCCGTTCTACCCGATAGTCTTGCAATAAGGTATAGCCCACGGGTGGCGGAGTTTCAAAGAAAAAATCATCAGTGGTATCTAAAGTATTAACCACTTCATAATTGCTATCAAAGCCAACCTGATAGAGCAAGCGGTTGGTGGCGGGGTCTGTGGTTTGTCGTAGCGTCACATCTACCTGGGTACGGTTGGGGGTAAGAAAGCGGCTGACCTCCTGAGTGCGTTTCTCCTCCACAACTTGCCCATTCACAACCGTGGTAGTTGTATAGGGTTCCTCCACCGTGTATCGCAGTTGTGGAGCGGTATGTTCTAGGCGTTCTCCCGCGACATTGCTAGCGATCGCGGCAATCCGGGATTGCTCCCAATGGTGATAACGGTTGGCCAGCGTGGAGCAGAGAAAAAAGCCACTGACCACAATCAACAGGATTAAGGTGGTATGTTGTACGGTTCGCAGTAGCAGGCTGTACTGCGGCATCCAAGTTTCTGTCCAGAGAACTTTGGTGCGGCGACCCAAGGAGAGATTGAGGAGCGCGATCGCACCTCCCAGGAGACCTGTCAGCACGACAAATAGCAGAAACAACTTCATCCCCTGCTCCCCAAATTGGATCAACTCCTGGGGATGGGTGAGGTCAGGGAGAGAGGGGATTCCCTGAGGTGGTGTATTCATAGTGATTAAAACTGAAGAGAGAGCTAGCCCCCTAGACTACAAACTGCTGAATTTAGATTCCGCGATCGCCAAGCTCTTCAAATAATGAAATCTAACGCAGTTTGGTTCGAGTCCAACCAGCCTTTAGACTTGAGAGTATGCCTTGCTTGATGCGCTGAACAACTTTAGAACCGACCATGACATTAACACTTTCCATCAACGACGCTCAGCGATTGCAACTCGCACCTCTAGCCGCGCCTACCCGCTTGCTCTTGGGGCCTGGTCCCTCCAATGCTCACCCGGATGTGCTAGCCGCCATGAGCCAAACGCCAGTGGGCCACCTTGATCCAGCTTTTCTGCAATTAATGGACGAGATTCAAGCCCAGTTGCGCTACGTCTGGCAAACCGAAAACCCCCTGACGATCGCGGTTAGCGGCACGGGCACAGCAGCTATGGAAGCGACCCTCGCCAATACCGTCGAGCCAGGGGATGTGGTGCTGGTGGGTGTCGCAGGTTACTTTGGCAATCGCTTGGTGGACATGGCAGGACGCTACGGCGCAAATATGCAGACTATTACCAAGCCTTGGGGCCAAGTTTTCTCGCTAGAAGAACTCCGCACCGCTTTAGAAACTCACCGTCCGGCGATTTTGGCTCTGGTCCATGCCGAAACTTCCACCGGAGCCCGCCAACCGATAGAAGGCGTGGGTGATCTGTGTCGTGAGTTTGACTGTTTGTTGCTGCTCGATACCGTTACTAGTCTGGGTGGTGTGCCCATCTTCCTAGATGAGTGGAAAGTGGACTTGGCCTACAGTTGCAGCCAAAAAGGTCTAGGTTGTTCTCCTGGCGCTTCTCCCTTCACGATGGGACCACGGGCGATCGCCAAAATGCAGCAACGCCAAACTAAGGTGGCGAACTGGTATCTGGATATGAACCTGCTGGGCAAATATTGGGGGAATGAGCGGGTTTATCACCACACGGCTCCCATCAACCTCTACTATGGCCTGCGAGAAGCCCTGCGTCTGATTGGTGAAGAAGGATTAGCGAACTGCTGGCAGCGCCACCAAAAGAACGTGGAATACCTCTGGCAAAGTCTGGAAGAGATTGGCCTGACTCCCCACGTCGATCGTGAGTTCCGCCTTCCCACCCTAACTACGGTGCGAATTCCAGAAGGTGTGGATGGCAAAGCGATCGCCCGTCAACTCCTGAACGAGCACAATATTGAAGTCGGTGGAGGTTTAGGCGAACTAGCAGGCAAAGTTTGGCGCGTGGGCTTGATGGGCTACAACAGCCGCCCCGAAAGTGTCGATCGCCTGATCGCAGCGCTGAAGCAAGTGCTACCGCAGTAATCGATTCAGGTTGAAATTGTTTTTGTAATAGTAAGTTCTTGGGGCATCTCTGGCAGGTGCCCTATTTATTGAGGGAGCGATCGCCAACTAAGCTTGAAACTGTTGTAGTAACCAAGCTCCTACCTGAGATTGGTCTGTCTCACGGCTGCGTTGGAGGGCTGATTCTAGAGTGGCGATCGCTAACCCTGAAAACACTTGGGATTCCTGAATCCGTCTGCTGCCTTGGTCGGCAATGGCGTAAGCCAGAATTTGAGTGTTCTGCACATCTACCACCCAATATTCGCGCACGCCCAACTCTTCATACAGTGCACGTTTGGTGCCCAAGTCATCAAGCAGTGAGCTTCTGGCTATCTCAATTACTAAATCAGGTGCAGGATATTGGTTGAGATTGACAATTCCGGTGCCATTGGGGATTGCTTGAGCCTGAGGGCCGACATAATAAGCAACATCGGGTTGGCATTCTTGCAATCCAGTTTTACGAAAGGTGGTGGTGTCTAAACCTGTCGCTGAAATTCCTCTGAGGGCCACAAAAAGATTGACCGCAAAGATGATCACGACATGATCTTTGCCATGATCAAAGCTGACTGGCGACATCTCAATCCTCATGTGGCCTTTGTAATAATATCCCTTCGCCTGCTGAGTCACGGAAGCATCAAGCACCTGGAAATATTCATCCCAAGATGCCGCTAGCCAAGTATCAGTGGGTATTTGGGTCTGTAGATCACTCACGGCTAGCTCCCCACCAATCAGGAACGTCTCTGTACCTTAATAGCAATTCTCCATCTTTTATGCAGCAAAGATTTTCTTTCGATCCACTCCATGAAGAATTCCAAGTTGTCCTAATCGCTGCACTTCTTTAATCATTTTATCTGCATAATGAAGAGGCATAGGTAAACGGCTAGCAAACAAACCGCTTGCTGGATGAAATTGGCTAAGGCGGAAAACTTGCTCTGCTAGAAGAGCTAAAGAAGTATCACCATGAACTTTAACAACTTCTAATGGACGGGCACTACCCCCAGCCTTTGCCTGAGAGGTAATTAACCGAAAGATTTTGCCTTGTTGGATAGAGACACCCACACCTAGAGGAGCATCTACATAGCCTGACTCGTTACTTAGGTCTGCAATTCTCCCGGCTCCAGATTTATGAACTTCCAGTAGATCGACAGCGATTCCTTCCGATTCTAGCTCTCTAATCGTCAAATCAAACTCATTATCTCGAACTAAACCATCTCGGAGCAGCAAAATTCTACGTGGGTGCCTCTGAGCTTCGTCTCTAAATCGCTCAATGATGTTGAGAGTTGCTTGCCAAATTGCTTCTCCAGAAAAACGCTCTCCAACTTGAGCCTCTGGTATTTCCCAACCTAAACTTTGACCATCACCAAGCACAGCAAATGCACTTGTGCCATAAAATAACTTTCGATTTGTACCAGCATCAAAACCAATAGCAATATCAGCAACTTGGTCGCGGTCTGGCATCTTTACTCCTACAGGTTGCCAGCCTGCCTTTACCAACAATCCAAGAGTAATATTAGTCGCTCTATACTTTTCATTACTCTTTTCAGGACGAGGCATAGGAAGCATAAATTGGAGAGCGATTCCTGCCTGCAAAGCTTCTCGCCGGAGACGAATTTTTACCCCATCAGTTAGCCAAGGACTTACTACTAGAACAGTTAGAATTCCTCTAGCAGCAAAATCTGACCAAAACCGTCTTCGCGCTAAATCCGTGTCTGGATATTCTTCTCTACACTGAGGTTCCTCCAAGTAGAGCGCGTTGAAGTGGCTAGCATTAGCGGTAGATATAAGCTGTGTGCGGATGAGGCTTGGCCAGGATCGTGAACCACTTAGGTCAAGACATCCAAACTTACTTTCACCTGTACGCAAACATCCCCTTTTGATTACTTCTTGAGGCTTCGATACAGTACCTGTTCGTGTAATGAGCGGTTCAGCTTCAAAACGAAAGCCTGACAACTTTTGAGGCGAAGGTTGAGAATCATCAATTCGATAAAGCTTCTGAATAATCCACTTTGCGACCTTACCACCTTGCTCCAGTCGCTCAGCGATCGGCTTGCGAATATTCCTAAATACTTCTTTTGCTTCTGGTTGATCCTGTTCAACAAGATAGCTCAAAATTTCCATTGAGATACTAGGCCTAAGCCGACGCGAAAGGTGAGCAATCTCCTGATCAGACTGTCTTGCGTTAGCTCTTTTCACGTATATCACTAAGGAACTATCAACTTCCTCCGTACTTGCGCCTTTTTGCCTATGATACTCACCAACACTGATATTTAGATTAGGAATCAAGACTGAGTTTGGTTGCTCCTGGCTAACCCGTTGGAATAACCATGAATTATCGTCATAAGTGTTGCGTACATAATCAATAGGAACATCACGATATTGCTCTAACCACTCATGCAGTAGCCAGGGCGTATAAAAGCGATGGTGGTTATCTATTTCGAGATAAAGGCAACCTTCATGGCTAATAGCAACATCTAGCTGAACACCACTGTGAACCTCCCATCCTCTTCCACAGTTCTCAGCCTTTTTCTCATTCCACCAAATAAAACCCCCACCAGGAGCTTTGTCAAGCCTATGGCCTGGAGCCTTACGTAGTTCTCTCTCCAACCAACGTCGTGAGAGTTGTTCTAAGGCTAAGCGCTCTTGATAATTCCCAGGGTTTAATTTTTCTTGTCCAATTATCTCTAGACTCCAGCCATCCCCCTTTAAGCGTTCGGGAGCAATTTCTTCAGAAGTAACTATCCTACTCTCTAGCCTTGCACCAGGTACTCGAATATTCCACAAAATTCTGCTTGTCGCCTTATAAATCTCTTCCGGTTCAGGGGACTGTTCGAATCTATAGTTATAAGACCAAACGTCTCGATCAGCGTGGCTTAGTTCCCGAACAAGAAAACGATTAATACAAACATCTGCTGGCTGCGGCATAAGAGGTTAAGAGAACTGAACAAGTATTAAGTTGATTGAAATTACTTAAACTAGCTTAAAACCCTACATATGGGGTCTGCTTGTTTTGTTTTACACTATATATCATCATTCTCAAAAACGGCAATGTAATCTCAATTAAACCTCTAATGAGCTAGATCGCACCTTCTAAATAGAGCGATCGCCCATCGTCTAATAACCCTTTAATAACGAGGTAAATTCATCTGTTACATCCCTCCGTTGTTCTCCCCTTACAAGGCAAACGCATTTTGATCACTGCCCCGCGTAGTTATGCGGCTCGGTTATCACAAGCTTTGATTGCTGAAGGGGCATTGCCGATTTTGATGCCTGCGATCGCGACTGGCCATCTGGAGAACTTCACAGAGCTAGGCAACAGACTTTAGCTCCTTTGCTGAGTTTGCTGAAGCGATCGCCAAATTTTTTACTGACCAAGCGTCAGAAAAGTGCAGTAACGGCGACCTGCCATTCATGTAGGCGGTTAAGAATTCAGTTGACAGAGCCATGCAAAAACCTAATGATTTGGCATTTTATGACCTGAGCGCAGACCAGTGGTGGAGCGAAACAGCTAAGATCTATGCGCTTCACCATCTGAACGCCCCTCGCTTTGAGTATTTCGATCGCCATATTGATAATTGGCAAGGCTTAAGCGTGTTGGATGTGGGGTGTGGAGGTGGCTTTTCTTGTGAGTTTCTAGCTCGACGAGGCGCGATCGCCTCAGGAATTGACCAATCTCGTAACTGCATTGCTAAAGCTCAGGAACATGCCCTTAGCAACCAACTGGCGATCGCTTATCAACACGGTTACGCCGAAGCGCTACCTTATCTGGATAATGCTTTTGATGTGGTCGTCTGTGTGGATGTATTGGAGCATGTGGATGATTTGAAGCAAACCATTGCAGAGATTCATCGGGTACTGAAACCCGGTGGCACCTTCTGTTTCGACACCATCAACCGCACATTGAAGTCAAAGCTGATCATGATTTGGCTGCTAGAAAACATTTTGCGAGAAATCCCAGCAGGCATTCATGATTGGCAAAAATTTATCCAACCCCCAGAACTGATTGCTTTGATGCGATCGCACGGGTTTGAGGAGATGGAGATCAAAGGATTCAATATTTTTGGAGCAACAGTGCTAAATAATTTAGCCGCCTATTGGCACTACCGCCAAACCAAAGGCTTCCAGATCAGCATTAATGAGGATACATCGGTGATGTACATTGGCAAAGCCAAAAAGGCGATCGCTACTTACTTTAACTCATGAGTTGCAATCGCCCTCTGCCTAAGGATCTCTATACTTATTTGTCAATTCCAATCGATCCGAAAAAGAGACGCGAAGATAGATATAGGCAGTTGCCAATCTTGCATGATTGAGCCTGCACATAGTATGGAAGGGCTAAATTATGTCTCAATTTAAAGTTTTTATTACTCGTCGTCTCCCTACAACCCTAGAAAAGCTAGAAGCGATCGCTGAGATTGAGGTTTGGCCAGAGCGACAGCCACCCGCTTATGAAGTGTTGCGAGAGAAAGTACAGGCGATCGATGGGCTACTATGTCTCCTAACCGATCAAATTGATCAAGCTTTAATCGCAGCCAATCCTGAGTTAAAAGTAATTAGCCAGATGGCGGTAGGTTTCGACAACATTGATATTACTGCTGCCACCGCTCGCAAAATCCCCGTGGGCCATACCCCAGGAGTGCTGACTGATGCCACCGCAGATCTCACCTGGGCCTTGTTAATGGCAGCAGCCCGACGAGTGGTGGAGGGCGATCGCTTTACTCGCCAAGGAAAATGGCAAACTTGGGAACCAGATTTACTGTTGGGGCCCAATGTTTCCGGTGCAACGTTAGGAATTGTGGGGTTTGGCCGCATTGGGCAAGCAATGGCCCGACGAGCCAAAGGGTTTGAGATGCGGATTCTCTACACAGATCTCCATCGGACTACGCCTGAGCTAGAGCAGGATCTAGGAGCAGAATTTGTCTCCTTTGAACAACTCTTACAGCAATCGGATTTCATCACAATTCATACGGTACTTTCTGCCGAAACTCATCATCTGTTTAGCGATCGCCAATTTGAGCAAATGCAACGATCAGCGATTTTAATTAATACTGCCCGTGGGCCAATTGTAGACCCAGCAGCATTGTACCGGGCGCTGAGTGGAAGGCAGATTGCGGGGGCAGCGCTGGATGTCACCGACCCAGAACCGATCTCCGCCGATAGTCCTTTACTTAACCTAGACAACCTCATCATCACGCCGCACATTGGCAGCGCTAGCGTACAAACTCGGAAGCAAATGGCAGATATCGCGATCGCTAACTTGGTAGCAGGTCTCAAGGGCGATCGCCTGAGTCACTGTGTTAATCCTGAAGTGTACCGTTAGAAGTGTTTAAGAACACTCCAAAGACTCGCGAGTGTCTACTCCGGTAACTGGGTTAGTGCCACTAGCAGACTTGCAGAGTTCCAAGAGTTGGTCGCGATCGAGGACGGCAAAGCTAAAGTCAGCACCCGTGATCTTGGCACCCCGGAAGCTGGTTTTGAGCAGCATTGCCGAAGTAAGCACCGCATCGCTCAGGTCAACGCCAGAGAAATTGCTGAGATAAGCAATACCATTGCTAAAGTCAACTCCATGAAAGTTGGCATCTTTCACAACCGAGCCATTGAAAACCGCACCTTCCAAGTTAGCATTGCTAAAATTGGCTTCTATCAACTTGGTATTGCTAAATTCTGCCTTCGCTAAATCTTGGCCCGAAAAGTCTTTAACAGCCGCATTTACATCGTCGTAAGCTCGGATGGCGGCGGAGCTAGCAGCTTGGGCAGGTCGCGGCACCGTCACGAGGAGCAGTAGACAAATCAAAATTCCTAGGAGAGGCCGAAGTACACGCATGTCAGTCAAAGGGTTCAGTCGCTTACCGTTAATAAACTTAACATTTGATCTGCGACCCGCGATCGCTTAAATAAGTTTTTAGGCAGAAGCCTCAATGAGTTTTTAGGGCAGAAACTAAATCAAGCAGCATGATTAAAGTCTACGGAATTCCCACTTGTACCACTTGCAAAAAGGCTTTTAAGTGGCTCAATGACAACGGAGCTGACTACGAGTTCATCAACACCAAAGACTATCCTCCAACTCGTGCCACTATTCAGGAGTGGGTAGCTCGTCTAGGAGCCAAACCCCTACGTAATACCTCTGGTCAATCGTACCGGGCTCTGGGTGAGGAGAAGAGCAACTGGAGTGATGAGCAATGGATTGAGGCGTTTGCTCAAGATGCCATGCTACTAAAACGCCCTCTTTTCATCAAAGATGGTACAGCAGTCTTAGTAGGCTTCAAAGATAAAGAAGAGGCAATTCGAGAAAAATTATCCCTTCAAACCTATCCCCCAGACATTCTTCCCCAATAGAGAAAGGAAGCAAAAGTTAAAGCCCCTCGCCGCGTCGGAGAGGGGTTGGGGAGAGGTCTACAAAGACTTCAAAGGAGACAGATGTTAAGCAGAGGCAGCTTGGTCAGTATGATCTGGGGCAGAGCGTGCATTTAGAGACAGCATGACACGAGAAGCGCCTGTGAAGAGAACGCTAACTCCCACCAAAGTGCCGATTAACCAAGGGGCATTTAAGGGCCACTGGAAGAAGATCATGGCACCCAAAAGTAGGGTAACGATGCCATTAGTCAGTGCCCAAGTCCAGTTCTGTTGGGGACGCAGACGGAACGCCAAAATTAGCTCAAATGAACCTTCAGCGAGTAAGAAGCTGCCCAACAACAGGGTTAGAGTCAAGACACCCGTTAAAGGGTTGACAAACAGCATTACGCCTGTGGCGATGTAAAGGGCACTCAGCAAGAGTTTCCAAACGAAACCGCCTTGGTCACGACTTTGAAAGGCGTAAGCCACTTTAGTAGCACCCGCAGAAACCAGGATTAGCGCAATCCAAGTTTCAGCCACAACAGTAGAAATCCGAGGTAAAGCGATCGCGGCAATTCCTAAAACAATCAGAAAGATACCAGTCCAGAGAGAGCCATTAATCTCTTTCTTAACTTCAGGAGAAACATTGGTTGTCATATAAATTTTTTCCCTAAGCTTGAATGGGTTCTATGCCAAGGCTAGGGAATTTACAGACAAGTTTACACAGCCTTAAGATAGACCCTGGTTTTCGGCCTCAAAACTCAGTAACCCAAGTGCTACACCACGCCCGATTTCTGGCTTCTCGCTCCTATCTCCCTCCGAATATGTAGGTTAGGTTTTATCTGATCTATCTCCTTGTGGGGAATCTCAATCCAAAACTCTGTACCCTTTCCAGGCTCCGAAAAACACTCCAGTTGCCCCCCATGTTTTTCCACAACCACGTGATAGCTAATTGACAACCCTAGACCCACACCTTTCCCTGTAGGTTTTGTCGTAAAAAAGGGATTAAAGATTTGGTCAATTACATCTTTAGGAATGCCCAAGCCGTTATCAGCAATTTTGATCCGAATGGCAGTTTCTCCGCCACGCTTCCAATCAACGACTTCAGTCCGAATGGTGATTGTGGGGGGCTGCTTCGCTAAATCTACCGTTGAGCGGTCTTGACTGGCCTGCTCCAAGGCATGAACGGCATTTGTAAGCACATTCATAAAGACTTGGTTCAGTGGTCCGCCATAGCATTCCACAATCGGCAAGTCACCGTATTCTTTCACGACTCGGATCGAGGCAGATTGGGTTTGGAGGCGATGCTGCAAAATCAGGAGGGTGTCGTCTAGCCCTTGATGAATATTAACCAGCTCCTTCTGATTGCGGTCTTTACCCGAAAAGTTTTGGAGCGATCGCACAATTTGATGAATCCGACTTGTGCCAACTTCAATCGAGCCCAGCACTTTTTTCAAATCTTTCACAATGAAGTCAGCATCCAGCGCTTCAATGCGGCTTTGGCCCTCTGGGTCTAGTTGTGGAAAACGCTCTTGGTAGATTGACACTAGCTCTAGCAAATCTGTAGCGTAGCGGCGGACATGAGGCAGATTGCAATGAATAAACGTCACAGGGTTATTAATTTCATGGGCAACGCCTGCAACTAACTGCCCCAAACCCGACATTTTTTCCGCCTGAACCAGTTGGGTTTGGGTTTGGCGCAATTCCTGCAACGTTTGATTTAAGTGCTGGTTGCTACGATGCAAAGCCTTAACAGTGCTCTCTAGCTCCATAGAAGTTTGCTGCACTTTGGCTAGATTAATGCGCAGCTCTAGTTGATTAATGACTTGTCGTCCCAAAGCTTTCAGAGCCTGCATTTGCTCTTCGCTCAGGTAGCGAGGCACGCGATCGATCACACACAAAGTACCTAAGGCATGACCATCCGGTGAAACTAACGGGGTTCCTGCATAAAACCGAATTTGCGGATCAGCCGTGACCAGAGGATTGGTTGCAAAGCGTTCATCCTCTAGCGCATTGGGTACCACAAACAATTGGTCAGGTTGCAGAATGGTATGGGTGCAAAACGCAACTTCTCTAGGAGTCTCAGTAGCCGTCACACCCAATTTAGACTTAAACCACTGACGATGGGCATCGACCAGGCTCACCAAAGCTATCGGGGTACCACAAATATAAGCAGCCAGAGCCGTTAAATCGTCAAATGCCTCTTCTGGAGGGGTATCGAGAATCTGATAACGGTGCAGCGCGTCCAACCGATCGCTCTCGTTAATTGGTAAAGGGTAGGACTCTATGTTCAGCTCTGACATGCGTCATGTTACGAATTGTGTAGATGCTAATGTATCTTAAGGAACATCAATTTGGCATCTGCCTTTAGATAGTACCTAGACAGTAATTCAACCCTCTCAAGTAACCATTTAAATAATTTAGACAACCAATCAGAGGCGATCGCACCTCATTTCAGCTTCACTCATGACTGTAGCGACTTGAGGTGGTGATTAAACTCAGCCATCTTAAGCAAAAAACTCACCTTCCTGCCCAGAATTCTTAAGAAGTTTGGCGGCTCTACCAAATCATTCTCTTCCCAGCGTCCCTTGCGTCATTATTGATCTTATCCAGACCTTTTGCTGATTAATCCGGATAGGAGTAAAGACCCTGCCTAAACTCGTCAAGAGCTCTAATTTGCAAGAAGTCTATTGCAGGTGCAGGTGAAGCAACTATGACTATTGCGGGCTACAAAATTCTAGAAGTGATTTATGAGGGGACTAACACCATCATTTATCGCGCTGCTAAGCCGTTAGATCCAGACTCAGTGATTATCAAGGCTTTGAAAGCTGAGTATCCTTCTGTAGAGGAGTTGACCCAGCTCAGGCATGAGTTTCAAATCCTACAATCTTTAGAGATCAACGGCATTATTAAGCCAATCGCGCTGGAGAACTACCACAACGGCTTAGCTTTGGTTTTGCCAGATTTCGCTGGCACGTCCCTAACAGAATTTTTTGCTGGCCAACCTCTAGAGTTGAGTCAGTTTTTACGGATTGGCGTGCAACTAGCCGAAATTTTAGCTCAACTGCACCAACACCATATTTTGCACAAAGACATTAAGCCGCAAAATATCTTGGTTCGTCCCGACACGGGGCAAATCAAAATCATTGACTTTAGCATTGCCTCTCGTCTCTCTAGAGAGAATCAAACGATCAGCCATCCCAACTTGCTAGAGGGCAGCCTTGCCTATATGTCACCAGAGCAGACGGGAAGAATGAATCGCGCGATCGACTACCGAGCAGACTTCTATTCTTTGGGAGTTACCTTCTACGAACTGCTGACAGGGCAACTGCCTTACCAAACGACAGACCCGCTAGAGCTGATTCACTGCCATCTCGCCAAAACTCCTCCATCTCCTACCCAAATCAATTCAGCCATTCCAGCTACCCTCTCCCACATAGTGATGAAGTTGCTGGCAAAGACGGCGGAGGAGCGTTACCAAAGTGCTTTGGGACTTAAGGCAGATTTAGAAACTTGTCAGCAGATGTGGCAATCTGGTGAAATTATCTCTTTCCAGGTCGGAAAACTCGACTCCTTTAGCCAATTCACTATTCGCCAGAAGCTGTATGGGCGCGAATCGGAAGTGCGTTTACTCATGGATGCTTTTGGTCGGGTAGCTGGTACCTCAGGCGATCGCGCCAGCCTGGGTAGAACAGAGATGATCTTAGTCAGCGGATACTCCGGGATTGGCAAATCTTCTTTGATCAACGAAGTGCATAAACCGATCGCGGAACAGCGGGGATACTTTATCTCCGGGAAGTTTGATCAATTCAAGCGCAATATTCCCTATGCTTCTTTAATTCAGGCATTTCAAGACCTGATCCAGCAAATTCTGACAGAGAGTGTTGAGAAAATAGAGGTTTGGCAAACTAAGCTTTTGGAAGCTCTTGGCACGAACGGCCAGGTGATTATTGACGTAATCCCAGATGTCAAGCGGCTGATCGGCCCACAGCCTGTCGTTGCCCAACTTAACTCCTCGGAATTCCAAAATCGTTTCAATCGGGTGTTTAAACAATTCATCCGAGTTTTCAGTCAGGTGGAACATCCACTCGTTCTTTTTCTCGATGACTTGCAGTGGGCAGATCTCTCATCTTTGAAACTAATTGAACTGTTGGTCAGCGATCCAGAGAGCCAGCATCTATTGCTAATAGGTGCGTATCGAGATAATGAGATCAGCGCCGCGCATCCTTTGACAGATACCTTAAAGCAAATTCAACAAGCTGGAGCCATTGTTCACCACATTACCCTCCAGCCCCTGAGTCTGTTACAGGTCAATCAATTAGTGGCTGATACGTTACGAGCTGACTCTGCCCAAGTGACACCGCTAGCAGAGTTAATTTGGCAAAAAACTCAAGGGAATCCTTTTTTCTTAACTCAACTCTTGAAGTCATTACATCAAGAAGAGCTTCTGAACTTTAATTTCCAGCAAAATTGTTGGCAATGGGACATTAATGTTTTGCAAAAAGTTGAAATTACAGAAAATGTCGTTGAGCTGATGATCGCTCAAATCCAGAAGCTATCAGAAAAGACTCAGCAAGTTTTGAAGTTAGCTGCCTGTATCGGTGATAAATTCTCCTTGGATATTTTAGCGATCGCCAACCAAAAATCTGAGATAGAAACAGCACAAGACTTATGGCCAGCTCTAGAAGCAAACTTAGTCTTTCCGCTCAACGAATTTTATAAATTTCCTTTGGTTTACGGTTTTGACACTCCAAATCTTTTGGATGCCCCAGATTCAATTGTCTATAAATTTTTACATGACCGAGTACAGCAAGCTGCTTATTCTCTAATTCCAAGTTCTCAAAAAAAGCAAACTCACTTCAAAATCGGTCAATCACTACTACAAAAAACACCCCCTAAAAAGCGAGAAGAAAACATCTTTGCTTTAGTGAATCAACTTAACTATGGTGCTAATTTACTTAGTTCAGAGGTAGAAAAATATGAACTCGCAGAACTAAATCTTATAGCAGGGCAAAAAGCGAAAATATCAACTGCTTACGGCGCGGCTGTCCGTTACATCAAAGTTGGTTTAATTCTTTTAACAGATTCTAGCTGGAAAGATCAATACAATCTAACTTTAGCGTTGCATCAAGAAGCTGTAGAAGTCTCATTTCTGAGTGGTGACTTTGAGCAGATGGAGCAACTAGCTGCTGTCGTACTTCAGCAAGCGCAAACACAACTAGATAAAATAAAAATCTATGAGCTACGCATCAAGTCTTGTGAAATCCAACGAAAATTGCTTGAAGCAGTCAAATTAGGTTTACAAGCTTTAGCCATACTAGGGGTTAACCTGCTAGAATCGCCTAGCTCTCTAGATGTGCAGCAAGCGATCGCTCAGGTAAACGACGATTTAGCAGCAATAGACGTAGAAGATTTAATTCATCTGTCGCCCATGATAGACACGAATAAACTAGCGGCGTTGCGGCTCATTAGTAGTTTAATTCCTGCGGCCTATCAATCTTCACCCGCTCTGTTTATTCTAATGGCTTGCCAAGAAGTCCAACTATCCATTCAGCATGGAAATACACTTTTTTCGGCGGCTGGATTCGCAGATTATGGAATCGTTTTTAGTGGATTACTCCAAGATATTGATACCGCGTACAAATTTGGACAACTCGCTTTAAATCTGTTGGAATCTCTCGATGCTCGTGAGGTAAGGGGGCAAACTTTATTTAAGGTTTCGACCTTCATTACTCATTGGAAGCATCATATTAGAGAAACCTTACCCCTATTAGAGAATGCTTACTTCAGTAGTCTAGAAAGTGGGGATTTAGCACATGCGGGTTATTCAGCTAGCCATAAGTGCCAGTATCTTTATTGGAGTGGTTTGGAGCTAAAAAACTTAGAGCCAGAAATGGCGAGATACAGTGAGGCGATCGCTCAGATCAATCAAGAAACCGCCCTAAAGTGGCAACAGGTATTTCATCAGACTGTTCTAAACTTAATGGGATTTGCTGAGCGCCCTTGTTACCTAGTAGGAGATGCCTACAACGAAGAGCAGTGTTTATCGTTTCATATTCAACTGAATGAACGCACCACAGTTCACTACGTATTTCTCAACAAATTGATTTTGTGTTACCTCTTTGAAGAGTTCTCTCAAGCTGTCGAGTATGCTGCGGAAGCAAAACAATATTTAGATGGAGTGAGAGGCTGGTTTTCTATGCCAGTCTTCTACTTTTATGATTCTTTAGCCCACCTATCTATCTATCTCTCCACTCCACAGACACAACAAGAACTCATCTTAAACCAAGTTCGGCAGAATCAAGAGAAACTTCGATACTGGGCCGATCATGCCCCAACGAACTTTCAGCACAAATATGAGCTAGTAGAGGCAGAGCGATCGCGAGTTCTAGGGCAGATCGCTGAGGCTAGGGAATTCTATGATCAGGCGATTATCGGTGCTAAAGCTCAAGGATATTTGCAAGAAGAAGCTCTAGCGAACGAACGAGCCGCAGAATTCTATTTTTCATTAGGTAGGAACAAGTTCGCTCAGGCATACTTAAGCGAGGCTTACTATGGCTATGTGCGCTGGGGAGCGATCGCCAAAGTTAAACATCTAGAAGCAAAATATCCAGAGATTTTCTCTCGGAGCCAGCAACGAGAAAGCTTTAATCGTGGCAAACCAACTCATCGATCCACCACGGGCAGTCATGCTCAAACGCTAGATTTAGCGACTATCTTCAAAGCCTCTCAAATCTTATCAAGCGAGATTGTCTTAACTCGGCTGCTAGAGAAGCTGATGCAGATTGTGATGGAAAATGCTGGGGCAGAAATAGGATTGCTGCTGCTAGGGCAGGTAGGAAAGCTAGAAGTTGCCGCCTTTAGTAGCACTATCAGGGATGTCCTAGCGTGGCAGTCTGAGCTTACAACAGCGATCGAAGATCGAACCACCCAGTATCCCTATCCCACCTCACTGATCAATTATGTGGCTAGAACCCATGAACCTCTCGTCTTGAACGATGCAGGCCATGAGGGATCTTTTACATTAGATGCGTACATCAGAAAATATCGACCGAAGTCGGTTCTATGCACACCAATTTTGCACCAAGGTAAGCTGACCGGAATCCTCTATTTAGAAAACAACCTAACAATTGGAGCTTTTACTTCAGAACGCTTAGAAGTTCTGCAATTACTTTCTGCTCAAGCCGCAATTTCTATTGAAAATGCTTGCCTTTATGCTGACTTAGAAGAAGTGAATCGCACCTTGGAAGCGAAGGTAGAAGAACGAACACTCAACTTGCAGCAAGAGATCCAAGAAAGGCAACGGGCCGAAGAAAGCGCTGAAGCTGCCAGTCGAGCCAAAAGTGAGTTTTTAGCCAACATGAGTCATGAACTCCGTACTCCTCTCAATGGTATTTTGGGATACACTCAAATCCTCAAAAAGGATAAAACTTTAACCGACCCTCAAAGGAACGGTTTAAATGTAGTTCATCAGTGTGGCGAGCATCTTCTGATGTTGATTAGTGATGTGCTTGACCTCTCTAAAATCGAAGCTCAAAAAATGGAGCTTCAGTTGAATCACATTCAGTTTCCAGAGTTTCTGGAGGGAATTGTCAAAATCTGTCGTGTCCGAGCTGAGCAAAAAGGCATTTCACTGACTTACAAGACCCTTTCCTCTCTACCCCAACTAGTGCTAGTCGATGAGAAGCGATTGCGACAGGTGCTACTCAACTTATTAGGAAATGCGGTCAAATTCACCGGAAAGGGTGGGGTAACTTTCACAGTTGGCTATCCCCCCAACTTTCCATCCTCATCTCTGAGCCATGATCCAAAAGACACAAATATCAATCAGTTTCGGTTTCAAGTAGAGGATACAGGGATTGGCGTTACCCAAGAACATCTCCAAGAGATTTTTCTGCCCTTTCGGCAGGTCAGTGAGCAGCATCGACAGATAGAAGGTACGGGTCTAGGGCTTTCAATTAGTCGTCAACTGATGCAACTGATGGGAAGTGACATCCAGGTGCAGAGTAGACCCGGACAAGGAAGTACTTTCTGGTTTGATCTCGCTCTGGATGAAGCTGATTGCGGCCCTGAAGCCAGCTATAAAGATCGCCGGATTTGTGGCTTCAATGGCGATCGCCGGAAAATCATGGTCATAGATGACAAGGAAGATAATCGCTCAGTTTTGCTCAACCTGCTCCAGCCTCTAGGATTTGAAGTAGTAGCAGCGATCAACGGTCGAGAGGGATTGCAACAAGCGCTACAATTTCAGCCAGATGTGATTTTTATGGATTTAGTGATGCCTGGAATGGATGGATTTGAGGCTACTCGTCGCATCCGCCAAATTCCTGCCCTACAACAAACCATAATCATTGCGACCTCCGCTAGTATCTTTGAGATGGATCGCCAGCAGAGCCAGGAAGTTGGCTGCAACGATTTTTTACCCAAGCCGATCCGTGAGACAGAGCTATTAGAGTGCTTGAGCCATCATCTCCAACTAGAATGGATTTATGAACAAACGGAGAGTGCCCCTCACCTCCGGGAAGCTCCATCAACACCGCTATCCTCTTTTGAAACAGCCAACATCCCCTCAACTTTGATAGCGCCTCCGCCCGATGAAATTGCGGTTTTATTGCACTTAGCCATGATGGGCGATCTCAAAAAACTGACCGAGAGGATTGCTGAACTAGAAATGCTAGATGCACGATGGTTGCCTTTTGCCAGCCATCTGCATCAATTGGCGAAAGGATTTAGAATGCGACAAATTATCGAGTTCATTAAGCAATTTCAGCCGCCTGAATGAACCTTGCGAAATCAGCGTAGACTTAGAACCTATTGTGAGAGGATAACGTAATGACTGAAGCCCGCAATGTAGTAAATGGCCCCCTCGAAACCTGCTGTACTTCACCGATGACAGGGTTTTATCGAGATGGCAAATGTAATACGGGTGGGGGTGACTTTGGTGCCCATGTTGTTTGCGCTCAGATGACAGAAGAGTTTTTGGCATTCACGAAAGCTCAGGGCAATGATTTGAGCACCCCTGTTCCTGCCTTTGAGTTTCCTGGTTTGAAACCAGGCGATCGCTGGTGTTTATGTGCATCCCGCTGGAAGGAAGCACTGGATCAGGGTGCCGCTCCCCCAGTTGTTTTAGCCGCAACTCATGCCTCAGCTTTGGAATACGCCTCGCTAGACGAACTCAAGCAGCATGCAATTAGCTAAAGACTCACTGGGAGAGAAAGCCAACAAACAATAAAGGCAAAAGAATTAAAGCGGCCATAATCAACGCTAGAGTTCCGGGTTCAATTTTGATCGTGTTTTTCTCTGGGTTAGGCATTTTGCAAACTTCCTCAGCGATCGCTATATATGCCAGCCTAATCGATTCTTGTCTCCTGATTAAGGGCCGTGGGGGAGAAAAGAATGAAACGACATCAGGCGATCGCTCAACCTCAAATCAGGTAGGCTTATCTACGGGCGATTTTGTGTGAGTCAGCCAGGCTAATGCGTAGAGGAGCGTTGAGTTTATGAGGAAGCTTTACTTCTTAGTTCCAGGAACAGGGGGCAAATTCGCCTGTGGGGGGTTGTGGGCTGAACTCAAGACGCTCAATTTAGCGCAGCAGATTTGTCCGTCTGAAGTCGTCACTTATCGCCAACGGGAAGCCAACGTCCTTTTCTTAGAAGATTTACTACAACAGAAAAACCTCAAAGACAGCATTTTTGTCATTAGTTGGGGGTTTGATGTGGGCAAACTAGCCGCTCAGTTAAAACCCCACCCTGTTATTTATCATGCTCATAGCTCAGGCTATCCATTTAACCTCCCTGCCGATGTTCCCATTATTACCGTGAGCCGTAACACAATGGGTTATTGGGGGCAGCGATCGCCGAATTCCTTAATTTATTACTTGCCCAACCAAATCTCTGAGCAATTTCAGAATCTCCATCTCGAACGTGATATTGATGTGTTGGTTCAGGCACGAAAATCTTCAGAGTATCTGCTGCAAGCCCTAATTCCAGCTTTACAAAAAGAGTGCCGTGTTTGTGTCGTTGATTCCTATGTTGCAGATCTCGATAAGCTTTTTAATCGCGCTAAAGTCTATCTCTACGACTCGGCAGAATATTGGGCACAGCAGGGAGTGAGCGAGGGCTTTGGCTTACAGCCGATGGAGGCAATGGCTTGTGGATGCCAAGTTTTCTCTAGTGTCAATGGTGGCTTATCAGATTACTTAGACCCTGGATTTAACTGTCACAAGATTGCGGGTTACTCCTTAGAGTACGATGTGCAACGCATCCTCAAAACGGTTAGTACGGCAACGCCTACGAGTCTGTCGGAGCAGTTCTTTTCGGAGTATCGCACTGAGAATATCATTCAGCGCTTAACAGTAATCTTGCAAGAAGTTAATGAGTTTTTCGATCACAAACAAAATTATGTTTCTAACATCCCTAGCCTGACAAAAGCACGGGTCAGAACACTGCAAATACAACGAATCTGGAGCAAACTAAAGCAGAAGTATTTTCGATAGTTCTTAGCGAACTTATATAAAACATATGAGCGGTTGCCACCGTCTCAGCCTTAATTCTTCGAGTTCGGAGGCTTCGCGTTAAGTTAGAGATATTGCCAGCCCCACCCAACTCCATCCTTTAATCTTTGGTGCCATGTCTCAGCCAACTCCTACTCCAACTCCATCCAGCGAGAGCAAGCCTGCATCCTCTAACACCACAAAGAAAAAGCGTAGAGCCCTCCCGCCCAAACTGATTATTCAGCTTGGCAAGTTTACTTGGAGCACAATGTGGCACCTGATGATGTCTCAACTGGCTCCGCGTAACCAATCGGGAGCCTATGTGCGGCCTAGCAGCCAATTTCGTCACGTTATTGGTACGGCAGCAGATAATCCTTACCAACCTGCAACGGGACGCTACAAGCTGTATGTCGGGCTAGGGTGCCCTTGGGCGCATCGAACTCTAGTCGTACGAACCCTCAAGCAACTCGAAGATGCGATCGCGATCACCATTGTTTCTCCTTCCCCGACTGAGGGAGGTTGGGTACTCAACCAATCAGAATTAGGATGTCGCAGCTTAGCGGATCTGTATGAACTCGCGCAACCCGGTTATAGCGGACGTTGTACGGTTCCGGTTCTCTGGGATACGGAGACAAACACTATTGTGAACAACGAAAGTGCCGAGATCATTGTGATATTGAACTCGGAATTGAATCAATTTACTCAACAAGCCACTCTGGATCTCTATCCGTCAGATCTCCAAGAAAAGATTAACATTTGGGATGAGAAGACCTACGACGCTGTAAATAATGGTGTCTATCGCTGTGGTTTTGCTCAAACTCAGGCTGCTTACCAACAAGCTTGTGAGGAGCTATTTGCGGCTTTAGATGAGATAGATGCGGCTCTAGAAATAAACCGTTATCTCTGTGGCGATCGCCTGACCCTAGCAGATATACGCTTGTTCACCACCTTATTCCGCTTTGATGTGGTGTACTACGGTCTATTCAAGTGCAATCAGCGCCGAATTCAAGACTATAAAAATTTAGGGCCGTATCTACGCGACCTGTACCAGCTCCCAGGCGTAGCAGATACCTGTAATCTGGAGGCTGTAAAGCAGGATTACTACGGCAATTTGTTTCCGCTCAATCCTGGTGGCATCATTCCTTTAGGGCCTGATATTACCAATCTCTTAGAGCCGCATGACCGCGATCGCCTCTCTAAGTAAATCTTTAACTTAAAGACAAAGCCCTAATACTTGGAGCAGCCAATAATAGCTACCTAAACTAAGTAGAATGGTGAGTCCAGGTGGCGCAAGTAAGAAGTCTACAAAATCCAATACAACTAACAGTGACTTTAGCAGCCCTAAAGACAGTTCCATCGCATTTCCTAGCAAGTTAGCGCCTCAAGTGAGTGAGAGAGATAAGTATTAAAAATTTATCTAAAAGTAACTCCCTTCAAGATGACAAGTATTCCCCTGCTCTCGCAGTACCCTCAAGGGTGATTTTTCGCTCAGCATAACCTGAGTGCCGCTCTACCAAGGGGATGAAATGTTACAATCCTGATTTTTGAAACTGCATGATAGATCGCGATCGCCTTATCCCAGTCAATTCCACTTCCCGCCAGATTCGTTTGTGCCTCGATACTGCTGATCTAAAGCAGTGGCAGGCTTGGTTGCCCACAGGTTTGTTCTATGGCGTTACCACCAATCCACTCCTGCTAGAACGGGCTCAGGTGCCTTGCACAGTTGAGCAATTGCAGTGGTTAGCTCAGCAGGCGTTGGCGTTGGGAGCCCAGGAAATTCAATTGCAAACATGGGGCAATACCGTAGAGGCATTGGTGAGTACAGGCAAGCGCTTGGCGGTCATTGATGAGCGAGTCGTGGTCAAGGTTCCAATCACCCAAACTGGAACGACAGCGGCAGCACAGTTAATAGCGGCAGGCATTCCCATCACTTTGACTGCTGTTTATGCAGTCCACCAAGTTCTGATTGCTGCGGCGTTAGGAGGTGCCTATGCGGCTCCATATTTGGGTCGGATCAACGATTTGGGCCGCAACGGACGAGAAGATTTGGTGGCAATGCAGCGATCGCTGGCTGGGGTGAATAGTACTACCCGTCTCTTAGTCGCTAGCATTCGCAGTGTTGATGACATTACTTTTCTCGCTAGTCACGGCTTAGATACGTTTACTTTCTCTCCAGCGATCGCCGCTGCCTTTTTTGAGGTCGCTGCCACTGAGAAAGCTGCCACAGATTTCGAGCAAGCAGCCCTCCGAATGGGAGCAGGTTAGTTGCATTACGATCGCGTTTCCAAAGGCCCTCGCGTGACTCCTAGCTGATTTTGGAGCCGTAATTCTCGCCAAAGTTGAGCACCTGTGATCTCTCCTTGCAGCAGTTGTTGATAGCGCTGAATGGTTTGTGCTACCTGCTCTGGTGCTTCGTTAACAAACTCCATCCGGAAGTGCCGCACTCCCAACTTCAGTAAATGTTGCACATATTCGGCCCCAGTTTGTGCTGTGCCATTAAACACAGTGTTGCGACAGCCCGCATCGGCTTGGAGGATATGTTCTGTGCCCACGCGATCGCGTAGTGTTACTTCATGTTCTTCACAAGGTCGGCCACAGTTGGTATAGTCCGTCCCTTCGGAGAGAAACGCACAAAACACACAATGCTCCATATGGAACATTGGCATATGTTGATGCACAGTCACCTCAAACCAATCGGGGGGGCAGCTAGTTAGCAACGCTTCTAACTGAGCCATGTTCAAGTCATAAGAAGCCGTGAGACGCTCCAACCCGTAGCGTTGCTTGAAATAGCCTGCGCTCAAGGGATTGGCAACGTTGAGGGAGAAGTCACCAATACAGCGATCGGCTCCAAAAAACTGCAACTGGTCATAGTTCCGCACCAGATAGCCATCCGCATCGCAAGCTTTTACCTGCTGCAAAATCCAGTTCTCCCCGGATTTGGTAATGCGCGGTGGTGCAACATAGATGGAAGGAAAGGATGAGGGATGTATGCCTTTGGCATTCCCGTAGGGTGGGATGAGGGATGAGGGATGAGGGATGATAGAGGAAAAGCTTCCTTCCTCTCCTTCAAAACGCTTCGCGAACAAATTTCTTACTTCATCCTTTCCTTCAGAACGCTTCGCGAACATCCCTCCTACTTCATCCTTCATCCTTCCTCCTTCATCCTTCCCCCCCCTCACCATCTGGACTGCATCCCTATAGCCTCGTGGGTCTTCAAATTCGCAGTAAAGGGTTTGAATTCCTGCTGCCAAAGCTGCTTGTAATTGTTTCAGGTTGCGTACTAGAACCACAAGTTCGGGTGTTTGCACCTGTGAAGTAACATGAGTTTTGAGAGTAGAGAGGGGTTGAGATAATAGCTCTTGCCAAGAAGCTGGCGATCGCAGTTGCCAACTTTTGGGTTGCGCTCTCAATTCCTCTAACTGAACGACCATCTCCCGCCGCAGGCGATTCAACTCACTGACGGGCAGCATCACATTTCCAGCCAGGTGGTTAGTCAGCCCTCCTAGCTCGAAAGGAGTGTTGCCCAGCCGCCCTAATTGTTCTTGCAAGCGCTCTGTAGTTAGAGGTTTGTTGTGGGCTTCTACCAACGGCATGGTTGATTCCACCTGAACCACATGTCCCAAACCATCACGAGCGATCGCAACTAGGGGTTGACCCACTTCACCATGAACTTCTACCTGAATCGGACGCTGAAATTGGGGATGCTCGCCGGAATAGGTTTGGCGGATCTCCCGATCGAGTTCAGGATCATTGGTTTTCCAAACGCGATCGCCCACGTGAATGCGGCGGAGGTTCAGCGCCTCGCGACCAAACGTCAATATGGCTTCTGCCCCCCGCAAATCAACCGTATAGATGCGGCCTCCTTCTTCTTTCGCTTCCGGATGACCACTGTCAAACACAATGCCATCGCCTGGCTTAACCGGAGCTTCCAGCCGCACTGTAATCTGCTCATGACGGATACGAGTGATTTCGCCCAAATACACTCCCCGCTTCTTGCCAAAACGAGCATGTACCAATTCTTGATTGTTAATCCCTTGGAACCACCCCGTCGAAAGCCCCCGCGAAAACGCCATCTCTAAGTTGTAATGATCCTGATCGTCTTGCTCACCTTTGCGGGAAACAATCTTGTTTCCCCCTTCCCTCTCAGGGAAGGGGGCTAGGGGGTTAGGTTCCAAATCTGCCATGACGCGATCGAGCGCTTCCCGGTAGACCCGCGTGACATTAGCCACATATTCCGGGGCCTTCAAGCGACCTTCAATTTTGAGGCTAGTGACTCCCGTTTTGACGAGTTCTGGTAGTACGTCTAAGCCTGCCAAGTCTTGAGGACTGAGTAAGTATTTGCGATCGCCCAAATCTACAGGTTGGCCATCGGCAATCAGTTCGTAGGTCATGCGGCAAGCTTGAGCACATTCACCCCGGTTAGCCGAGCGTCCCCCTAGCGACTCACTGGTTAAGCACTGACCCGAATAAGCTACACAAAGCGCCCCATGCACAAACACTTCCAGCGGCAGTGCTACTTGCTGCTCAGCAATCTGAGCTTGAATTTTGTTGATTTCTTTCAAGGAGCATTCCCGCGCCAACACCACCAAATGGCAGCCGAGATCTTTGGCAAATTCTACGCCAGCGGCGCTGGTGACGGTCATCTGGGTAGAGGCGTGAATCGGAAAATTGGGCGACAGATGCCGAATTAGGCGACAGATGCCCACATCCTGCACGATCACCGCATCTACGCCAGCGGCAATGATGGTGCGGAGATACTGCTCAGCTTCGGTGAGTTCGTTGGGAAAGATCAGGGTGTTGAGCGTGACGTACCCTTTCACACCGCGCCGGTGCAGAAACTCCATTAATTTGGGCAAGTCAGCTTCAGTGAAGTTCTGGGCTCGCATCCGGGCGTTGAAGCGATCTAAGCCAAAATAAATCGCATCGGCTCCGTTTTCTACGGCAGCTTTGGCACAGTCCCAATTTCCCGCCGGAGCCAGCAGTTCGGGGCGCTGAAAGGTAGATGAGTTGGGTCCAGTGGCTGGGTGAGCAATATTCATGGGAACAGGCACGAATTAGATGGCGATCGCCAACCGTGAGGGAGTCTTTAGCCATCATATCGTTGTTAGTTTTGAGTCAGGGGCGATCGCTGAGGATTGTTGATTTGAGATGGCGCGATCGCCCTCTGACTAATGCTGATTAATTTGGTTAAGCTGCACCCTGATTGCATAGTGGAATTACAGGCTGGTGACAACGCCTGCAAACTTCAGTAGGTCTACCATCGTGAACTTCCCATCACGGCCCAGGGTTGGCTGCCATTCTGGGTCTTGCCGTAAGTAAGACTGACGGTCTCCTTCAAGCAGACCAATAAACACCTCAGCGACAATGCGACCGCCTACTGGCCCCAAGCGCTTGCCATCATCACCGAGCACATCCGCCTCTCGCAAAATGTAGAACCAGAGGGGAGTCTGAGCCTCCAATTGATAGGGCTTGAGGTCAGCCAAATCCCCTGGAGAGAGGATATCTTCCTTCATAGCTTTGGCCACCCGTTGTCCTGATGGCATACTGAAAGTGAGTTGCCGTAGCAAGTTACGCTGTGCCAGAGATTGGGGTTCTGTGCCTGGAAGCCCAGGGAGATCGAAGAGTACCGAGGACAGCTGAGTATCAATTTTTTTGTTAGAACGAACTCGCTTATCCCCAAAGTCAAAGAAAGTTTGCCAGTCGATAAACCGACGAGCTGCCCGTTTACCGCCTCGCAGGTCATTAGGGTCAGAGGCATATGGCTGGGGCGAGCCTGGTCTACCTTTATCAAAAATCAAGGCAATAAATTGGCCGCTATCGTCTGGCTTGGGGCCAAAGTTGGCGCGGTAGCTGGGGCGCACCTGAGAATGCCCAAACCGATAAGCTGCAACCGCAAACTCAACTGGGATAAATGGCAAATTGCGCCAATTGTAGAATTTCCGTCCTTTCTCCAGTACCTTGTCTACCATTTTTTGGCCGACTGTAGCAGGCAGAAACTCATGCACAATAATCCACTGATAATGCCATCGAACTAAGCGCTGCGCCTCGGCAAAGACTTCCAGCGGGTTCGTCCAGCCTGTCTTAACTTTCACATGATCCACCACTGCATTATGAAACTTGAGAACAGCCAGGTGGAGTTGCGAGACAATCAAATTCTCGTCGTTGCGAGGATCGCCAATTAAAGCCACATTCTGGCTATTGCGCGGCAAATCAAATTTCTGTTTGCCATCACGGGCGATCGCCTCAGAGCCAGGAATCGCTTCCAGCAAGAATTTAATCCCCCCACCATTGCTGGACTGGTCATATAGGTGAGGTGAAGCATTCGGTCCAGAAGCGTATAAGCTATCTAGTTCTAGAAATGGAGCCCGGAAGTTGGCGATCGCTTCAGGGTCTTGTTGCCGCTCCAGGCTAGAAGTGGTATCAAAGGTCATATCGTGATCCAGGAATTGACCCAAGAAGGTAATCCCAGCCGTTAGATTTGGATTATTAGGATTCTCGACATTTTTATCCGGGTTAATGATGAGACCGATGGGATCATCTAGATCGTCCTTAGGGTCCATAATTCCACCCTTTTTACCAATCTCCTTCAGCGCCTCTCGAAGCTGAGGGCTGTCCATCGCGAAAGGGGGAAGTGTGGGAAAAAGTCGTCCGAACTTACCTTGGTCATAATAAGTGGAGCGAGGAGGATTCTCGCCGCCTAGGGGCATCTGTCCATGACGAGTCATAATTTATTCTCCTAACGTTAGATCTCTATTCAAAATGTGCTGTTAGCGAGTCGCCTCACCCGAATCAGCGAAAAGTGTATCGAATCTAACTATTTGCCACCAGGAAAAACAAAATTATGACAAGTCTGCATAGTTTTTAAAGCTACGCAAAGTCTCTGGATCTGCCACTCACCCGCCGCAAAGTTATATTAAGTCTGTTAGCTCAGCGGCGATCGCTTCAGGAGTGCACTTTCCTCTCAGCAGATAAGTGTTCATCTCTCCTTTTCCCTTGATAGAGACACTGCCTCGCTCTTCAAAAACATATTGCTGTTTCAAACACTCATAGGTAGTCTGGCTGACTTGAATTTCTCCTGGCAAGCCTTGGGATTCCATGCGACTGGCGGTGTTGACGGTATCGCCCCATAGGTCGTAGGCAAACTTCTTCAGGCCAATGATTCCCGCTACCACAGGCCCCGTATGAATGCCAGTGCGAATCTCTAAGGTATGGCCTGTCTGAGTGTTGAGCTGCTTCAGCGCCTGGTGCATTGCCAAAGCCATCTGGGCGATCGCGGAGGCATGATCGATGCGATGTTGGGGCAGCCCAGCCACCACCATATAGGAATCGCCAATAGTCTTAATTTTTTCCAGCCCATGATATTCGGCTAACTCATCGAAGCGGGAGAAGACTTGGTTGAGTAAGTCCACCACCTCAGGGGCCGACATCTGAGTTGAGAGTCGAGTAAAACCCACAATATCGGCAAACAGCACCGTTACCTCAGCAAAACTATCAGCGATCGTTTGTTGTTTTTTGAGCAGGCGTTCGGCAATAGAGGGAGGCAGGATATTGAGCAACAATTGTTCCGATCGCTGCTGTTCTTGCCTGAGCCTGTAGCGAGTTTGGAACTCAGCTTTAGACAGGCGTTCGTAGAGATACACCACCAAAGTTGACATGAGGCAAATCCATCCCATGTCGAACAGAAGGCCAGTGGGTGGAATGTTTGCGGGCAAAAACCGCTGAGTTAAAATCCAACTGGTGGAAAAGAAAAAGGCATAAGCGCCCAATTGCGAGAGCAGATGTAGCCGCCAGCGAAATGGCACAATAGTAGCTTGGGCAAAGAAAGTGATTGTCCAGCCCTTCAGATCTGGGATGATGACTGGATCGATCGCCAAAGGGACATTGGTGAGCATGGTGATAGACCACGAAAGTCCCAGGAAGGCGATCGCTTGCTGGCGTTTACCCACAGGCAATTGCAGCCAGATCAGCCAACCTGCCATACTCAACGCGGTCATCAGGTTCTTGACTATAAACGCATTCAGGGAGCGATCGCCCAGCATCATCTGGATTAGGTACAGCCCTGTCAACCCTGAAAAGTAGAGTAGCCCCAATCCCAAACCTAAACTTAAACGCTTGTAGAGAAAGCGCCGTCGCCACGCCCAGTAGTTGTTAAACTCCACCTCGCCAGGGGCTTCCAGTAGGGTCGGCAACCATTGCCTGAACTGGTGAATGAATTTTCCTATGGGCTTCTTCACACTCTCTGACTCTCCAATTGGATGGGTCCGCTACCGCCCTAAATACTGGCAGTATTCCCAACTCAAAACCCAATGGATTCATTTCCGGGGCCATCCTCGGAGATACTAAAGAAATACTAGTGTCTCACCTCGTTAATTTTGTTGCTTAGAGTTGTATTTCTAAAGGATCGAGTCCCGTGTCACTGATCGCTACAATCGAAACTGTTTTTCAAAATCCTCCTATTCCCTTTGAACCAGCCAAACACTCACTGAAAGCTTGGGCAACTTACTGCCTTAGAGAGCGGGGCTTCAAGGTCGTGTATGCTCAAAATGCTGACTTCGCGATCGAACCTCGCACAGGTGACAAGCTCTACTTTAAAGTCAGCCAGAGCGAACCCGAAACAGGCGGCTCTTGTGGTTGGATTGTGTGGAATAGCTCTACCAGCCAAGCAAGTGTGATTCCTCCTGCCTCAGCTTGAGGAGAGTGTAATAAAAGGCGATCGCTGACTAGATCAACTAAGCAACTTTGCGAAAAATCATCAGATGTTGTTGCGGTAATAAGTTCTTGGTTTCTTGCCAAACTAAGCCTACCGCTTGCATCTCTTTTTTAACTTGCCGCTGGGTCATTTTGTGGAGACCTTTGATCAGAATCAGCGGATTCTCACCTCGGTATTCTACGAGCACTACCCTTCCTCCAGGCTTGAGCGCTTGCACCAGCGCCGTCATCATCTCTTGGGGATACTCAAATTCGTGATAAGCATCTACCATTAATGCAAGATCCACACTCACAGTAGGGAGATGCGGGTCTTGCACGGTACTAAGAACGGGTTCGACGTTAGTTGCTTGGTTTTCCTGCTTGAGAAAGTTGAGGATGTCAATCATCTCTGGCTGTACATCGACCGCCAAAACTTTCCCATCTGGTACCAATCGACTCAGCCGAAAACTAAAGTAACCTGTGCCCGCTCCAATATCCGCCACCACATCAGCAGGTTGCAGATCGAGTGCTTCTACAACTCGTTGCGGTTGTTCTTCCCAACTCCGACTCGATCGCTCTAGCCAAGCGGCTCCCTGATGGCCCATCACCTGAGCAATCTCTCGGCCCATATAGATTTTGCCGATTCCGTCAGAGTTATGGCGATCGCGCTGCTGATACACGCCTGCCACGTCCGCAAGGACAACAGGAGTCATTGGCCCCATACCAGTGAGCAACAACCCCAAGCAAGTCGTGATCAACAACGCGATCGCTCGTTTAACCAGGGCTTTTGCCAGGGCTTTTGCCAGAGCTTTTGCCAGAGCTTTTGATAGAAGGCGATCGCTAATGCCATTCACGCTCATACTTTGGATGCTTCAGCTCTGGATGCTTCAGGTCTAGATGCTTCAACCTCAGAAGCCCGCACTTCACTCACGACCTCATAGGTTCTCAAACTGGGGGGGCTGACAAATAGGGGTAGCAGTTTTTTGAGGATCGATTTATAAGCATCGTTGACGTTGGCTTTCATGCTGTCTTCGCTATCCCAAAGAATCACCGAGATCCCTTTATCGGTCCCTTGTTCTTGGAGTAAATAAGCTTCCTTAAACCCTTCGCCGTAGGTTGAAACTGCTTCGTCATAGAGGCGTTTCGCTTCGGCAAAGGTGCCCGCGTGGAACTCGCCGATCGCAACTTGGGCAATGCGGTGGTTTAAACAGTCGTTGAAATCTGTCATGGTAACTTTCGCAGTGAAATCAAAATTTAGATTTGGACAGGGTAAAAATAGATGCTGGCCCAGCCTTCTAGCGCAACCTTCTGGCTCAGCGCAACCCCACCAGTCTAATGGGGTGTAGTACTAGCAATCATCATTCCTGAGACTGCCATCTGGCATGATGGTGTTACAGAACTTAGCGTCACTCAAGTCTGCACCCTCTAGCTGAGCTTGGTGCAAATTGACCTTGCGGAGGTTGGCCCAACATAAACGAGCGTGGCTCAAATTAGCTTTTCTCAGGTCTGCTCCGCTGAGTTGAGCGTGATTTAACACCGCTTTGCTCAGGTTGGCGGCACAAAGATCCGCTTGAATTAAACTAGCGCGGTAGAGATTGGCTTCGCTCAGATTGGCCTCTCCCAAAATCGCCTTGTTGAGGTTGACCCGCTGCAAACGAGATTTGCTTAAGTTAGCCCGATACAGGTTGACGCCATCCAGGTTGGCATCCTCTAAGTTCACTTTCTGCAAATTGCTCTTAACCAAACTGGCGCGGCTGAGGTCTACTGCCCCTAATTTCAGCCGTTGCAGGTTGGTTTGGTTTAAGTGAGTCTGGCTAAAATTACGTTCTCCAGATTGATAGCGCTGCTTCAGTTCTTCAGTATTCATAGCGATCGCTCTCACCCAGTTAAAGATCTTGCTTCTATGGTGGCAACCCAAGGGGTAATCCACTACGACCTTCCAGCATTAGCTGTTGATTTCTAGCGTACTGCGAAGTTCACTGGGTGGAGACGGTTATTGCAAAAACTCTACTAACTGTTCCAATTTGGCCCAAGCTGCTCCGCTTTGGAGAATGTCCTGGGCGATCGCGGCTCCTTTGGCATAAGCTTCCAGGGGGTTAACGGTTTCAGGTAGTTGCTCTCCCACTTGCAAAGCTAAGGCTGCATTCAAGGCGACAGCATTCTGTTGAGCAGTCGTGCCTTTTCCTTGTAGCACTGCTTTCAAAATTGCGGCGTTTTCTGCTAAGTCTCCGCCTTGCAACGCACTCGTTGGCGCAAACTCTAGCCCTAAATCTTGGGGATTTAGCGTCACTCGCTGCACTGTTTTGTTAGTTAGCACCGCCAAATCTGTCACATCTGCCAAGCCCGCTTCATCTAGCCTTTCTCGCCCATGTAGCACAATGGCTCGCTGGATACCGAGTTGATTTAATGCTTCAGCGATCGCATCTACCAGATGAGGATCGCACACGCCGATTACTTGCCCGGTGGGTCTGAGGGGATTCACTAAAGGCCCCAACAAGTTAAAAATTGTGCGGATTTTCAGAGTTCTACGCAGTGGAGCCACTCCTTTCAGCGCTGGATGCCAGCCCACAGCAAACAAAAAGGTAATTCCCACCGTTTGCAAGGCCGCTTGCACCTGCTCTGGACTCGCGCTGAGGTTAACGCCTAAAGCTTCCAAGACATCGGCAGAACCGACTTTGCTAGAAGCAGAACGGTTGCCATGCTTGGCGACAGACACCCCTGCTGCCGCCGCGACAAATGCCACCGCTGTTGAGATGTTGAAGGTAGAAGCGCCATCTCCCCCCGTACCGCAAGTATCGATCAAAGGGGTCGAAAATTTTGGCAACGTCATGCCACTGGCCGCAGACTGGGATTGCAATACCTGAGCCATCCCTGCCAGTTCCGTTGCAGATACTCCTTTGGCTTGAATTGCCGCCAAGATCGCGCCTGACAATACGGGTGGAATTGTCTCACTCAGCCAGCCGCGCATCAGAGTTGCAGCTTCCTCTGTTGCTAGAGATTGACGGTCTAGCAGTTGTTGGAGCAATTGAGGCCACAGTGGCGAGTCAGCGGTTAACAAGCTGGAGTCAGCAGCTGAGGTGACAGACATAGGAGAAGACAATTAAGGCGATCAGTTCCTTCCGTATAGTACAGGTTGACCGAGCAGGTTGATAGAGCACAGGTTAACTGGGTCGCTTCGAGCGATCGCGGGTGACAAAAGCCTAGTTCACTAATTCTTTAATTCCTCCCACAAAAAATTTTGCAAAAGTTTAGCTCTCAGACTCAAGCGGGATGGTAATTTCAGAGTAATCAACTAAGCTCGGCACAGCGATATTCTCTAAGTTCACAGATTTTTATTCGATAAACGATTAAACAATCATCCTTAAGCAACGTGAGTTCGCGATGAATCGATTTCTGACCCTGGGCGTTGGCAGTTGGATCGCTTGGAACTGCTGTCTTTCCTTAGCCCAAGCTCAATCCATTTCTTATTTGCCTTGTCAACCCATTGTGACTGGCTTCAATACGACTCAGCAAGATGATGTGATCGTCCTGGGGCAACGCAACGACTATCCTTATATGGTCGCAGTACCTTCCCAAAGCCGAGGCACATTAGATGCGGTGCGGCAATGTGTCCCCGATGCTTTCATTACTCGCTCTCGCCTAGGGCCTTATGTTCATGCTGGTTCTTTTCCAACTCGCGCTGGGGCAGAGAGCTTGGCTTGGTTTTTGCGATCGCGCGGTTTAGATTCACGAGTGGTTTACACCCGATAACCACACCCAACTCTGAAAATTAGCCAGCATCGATAAAGTTATAGATCTTCATCGAACACCAACGGTTAGCTTAAAGCCGCCTGCCCCATCGCGTCTTGCCTCTGCCCGCACTAGCCCTACTCGTACCAAATAATCTCCGCTGCTGGGCAAGCTCCCTGTCCAGTTTGTCCCCACATATAGGGTTTCTCCCTGGGGGCTGAGTACGGCAACCTGCATAAAGGTGCTATTGCTGCGTAGATCAACAGTCATCCGCTGGCCTGCTCGCGCATTCAAAATATAGTCTCGCGTTTCATATCCTCGAACACTACCGTTAACGGTGGCAGCAGAAGTTCCTGGCGCAAAAGAAACTCGCTGAGCAGGGTTGCCATTGCCACTGTCGAGCATCAGCAAGTCATTCCGCACCCATCCCCTAACTTTAGATTGAGAGAACTCTACATAGTGCCAAGCATAACCATCTGTACCGCGAGCTGATCTCAAAATTTGGACGCGATCGCCTGGTATGCCATAACTAGGGGCAGGCGCACTGGTAGAGGGTTGCGATCGCACGTTGATTTGGCTTCCTGGGTTGCCTCGCAGGGTTCCCATTTCGGTTTGTGCCAATGCTGGCAACGTCAAACACAGAGACAACATTAGGCCACCCGCCATTGATGAAACCGATTTCAACTTCATAGCTATTCTGTTTGAACTGTACTCCACCTATGGAATCAGCAACGTGCAGTAACTTTTCGGGAATGGCTGGCGTTTTTAACTAAAATAGCTGTCATGAAATTTATCTGCTGTGCATTCAGTCAACTTTGCCCAGGTACAAGCTCAAATGTTAATTGCACCAATTTGGTCAAGATTTACCAGTTCCTAGAATCCTCGAATCAAGACGGCTATTCTTCAAACTTCAGTCTTTCTTCAAGGCTAGTTCATCTAAGCTTCTAAAAGACCTTAAATTTTCCTGGTAGGACTGGGATAACTTAAGTGTATCTGCATACAACAAGCTCAGGCTGAGACTAAAATGCCCACAAAGCAGCAAGCCGTTGATTTTGCCAAACAATTTAAGTGGACAGGAAAAGACGCAGAGCGAGCTTTTGCCAACGTAGATCTACAAAATGCTGATGAGAAAGCTCTACTACTGGCTCTTGTAGAATTTTCTGGCCCTCAATTAGCAGAACGACAACGATTACAAGGTGCCCAAAAAGCCCAGGTCACTAAAAAAACTAAGTACATTAAAGAAATTGAAATTGAATTTTCTCAAAAAACAAAAGAATACGAAAAAACTCTCAATCAAGAGCGTAGTAATTTCGTTGAAATAATTCGTAGATTTTACAATGTTGCGAATAAATTTGGCTTCAAAGATCCTTGGATAGAAACTCTACTATCACACTATGAAGATTATCAGGTTAATGCTTCGGAAGCCAGCTGAGAGGCTTTAAGCAACAAGATACAAGTATTTAAATTACTTTGGATAAGCAAGAGAAAGTATAGCACTATGAACTCCCATAAAATTACTACTCGAAAGCAGCTAAAAGGGTATGGTGCTACCACTTATCAAGCGAGAGTTTTAACCCAATCTTTATCACCAGTCACTACACAAGGTAAAACTTATACTTACGAAATTACTGATGTGATAGCTTCGGTTCGAGAATACCTACGACGTCCTCGGATTAAACTCATTACGTGCCAAAAGCTCGAATCTGTTTTAGAGGCTTTGCTAAACCGACTGGGGAATGTCATTGCAATTCCTTTTGGAAAATCCAGCGATTTAGAAATTAGCAGACTAGCCAAAAACTTAATGCAAAGCATGGCTAAAACAGATCAAGCTATTGCTGAGTTAAAGGCTACTGCTGCAACAATTGAAGGAAAATACAAGGTTGAATCAAGTCCAGAGTAAGTCATTGGAATAGGCAAATGTCAGATCCTTCGCTTCAAGAACTCGTTCAAACCTTATTTAAGTCAACTAAGCAAACCGATAAAATTCTTGCTTCACTCAACAAGATTACTGAAAGAATTGATACTTGGTATGCACCACGTGCTGAATTTGAACGTTGGCGTGACTCTGTTGAGGGAAAAGCTTGGAAACACCAAAAATTTAAGGCCCAGAAAAGGCTGTGTGCTATCTGCAAAGAAGCTATTGAATTAAAAGGATCGCATATCGATCACATAAAACCGATTTCTTTACATCCTAAGTTAGCGTTGAGTCTTGAAAATCTTCAGATTGCTTGTCCTGGCTGCAATACCTCTAAAGGTAATGGAACAAATAATGGTAAACATAACGATCGCCTCACCTATTAAACTTGCGATCGCAATACTCTACAAGGTGGCATTAGTTGTATCCCTACCACCAAAAACCACAACTTCCGGAGCAGAAGTGGCTATGGTGTGGTTAGCTCTGTTTAGCAAATTCATTTCTTCTGTAGCCTGCAACCTCTATCCATAGCAGTAGTCCTAGCGAAATCACTTTAGCCAGTTAAGTTGAGGGCAACTGTCCCGAAAACATGGCATCCTGAACAAAGGATGTTGGGAAGAAAGCTAAGAATATTGGAAAGAACGCAATGGTGACGGACAGGCGATCGCCCCAGGATGTACCAAAAGTTGTAGTCGTGGGAGCAGGTTGGGCTGGCCTCGGCGCAACTTACCATCTAGCAAAACAAGGCTACGACGTGACGCTCCTAGAGGCAGGCGCTCATCCAGGTGGCTTGGTGGCAGGCTGGAAAACACCAGGAGGTCGCTCCATCGAAGCGGGGATTCATGGGTTTTGGTATCCCTACCGCAATATTTTTTCTCTAGTAGACCAACTGGGACTGAAGCCTTTTACGCCTTGGACTCGGTCTTCTCAATATTCCCCCGTGGGGCTAGAGGTAGAGTCACCCATCTTTCAAGATTTGCCGCGTTTGCCCACACCGCTCGGCACGTTTCTCTATACCCAGTTCAAACGGCTACCTCTGCGCGATCGCCTCTCTGCCCTGCCATTACTATATGCACTCATAGATTTTGACAACTCCGATGCGGCATGGCGACGCTACGACTCTGTAACAGCACGTGAACTCTTCAAAGATTTTGGGGTTTCCGCTCGGCTCTACCGCGAATCCTTTGAACCGATGCTCTTGGTCGGTCTGTTTGCCCCAGGAGAACAATGTTCCGCAGCAGCAGCCTTAGGCATGCTCTACTACTTCATTCTGGCCCATCAACCTGATTTTGATGTGGTCTGGTGTCGGGGCACTGTGGGTGAAATGATTTTCCGACCTTGGGTGGAGCGGATTGAGCAAGCAGGTGGCAAACTGCTGACCCAACGCCGAGTTAGCGATGTACGCCTAGATAGTCGAGGCCAAGCCACAGGCGTAGTTTGCGGGGATGAAGTCTTTAATGCCGATGCGGTGATCTTTGCCGTGGGGGTGACGGGGATGCAGAAAATCGTCAGTGGTAGTCCCACGCTCCGCAACCGTCGTGAGTTCCGCGACTTGATGAACCTAAGCGCCATTGATGTCATGGCAACGCGCTTATGGTTCGATCGCAAAATTGAGATTCCTCGACCCTCCAATGCTTGCTTTGGCTTCCAAGCCACTACAGGTTGGACGTTCTTTGACCTCAATGCACTCCATGACGAGTTCCGAGACGAACCCGGAACCGTGGTGGAAGCAGATTTCTACCATGCCAACCAATTCTTGCCCTTGAATGACACAGAAATCGTGCCTTTGGTGCAACGAGACTTAGCCACCTGTATTCCTGCCTTTCACGAAGCCAAAGTGATTGATAGTGGTGTGGTGCGGTTGCCTAGAGCAGTCACTCACTTTGCCCCTGGCAGCTACCGCTACCTGTTACCTACAGAAACCAGTATTAGCAACGTATTTATGAGCGGTGACTGGGTGGTAACGCGCCACGGCTCTTGGTCTCAGGAGAAAGCCTATGTGACGGGTCTAGAAGCGGCCAACCGAGCGATCGCCCAACTCGGACGAGGCACCCCTGCCCCAATTCTGCCCGTGGAGCCAGACGAACCGCATATTCAAACGATGCGATCGCTGAATCAGTCCCTCCGAAATTGGGGGCAAACGCTCCTGCCTAACTTCTGGCTACCTTAAGTAACGGGGGCTACCCAAACGCCCCACATTGTTAAATCACCCTCTCTAGGGCAGGGAGTGGGGAATTCCTCCGCGATAGAATGGACAGACAAAATCGTGCAGCCTGCCACAGTCTGAAGATCAATGCCCGTTTGGGTAGGCAGCACAATTGGTCGCCTGAGGTAGTGGATGGTACGGATCAACGAACTCAATCGATGCTATAGAGTCCTGGGACTGAAACCAGGCGCATCTCTAGATGAAATCAACCAAGCCTACAAAGACTTGGCTAGATTGTGGCATCCCGATCGCGTGCCTCAAGATGACGTTGAACGCCAGCACGAAGCCCACGAAAAGCTCAAAGAAATTAATGAGGCGCGAGACCTATTGCGGTCTTGCTATGCCAAAATCGGAGCCAAACGAAGTCCAACCACCAGCAAAAGTACTGCTAGTAAAAGTACTACTAACAAAAGTACTCCTCCCACTCCACCACCTGCCCCACCTCCACCCCCAAAGCCCACCCCACCTAAGGCTACTTATCACCCCCCCAGGGCTGCTCACCAACCTCCTAAGGCTGCTCAACCTCCCAAGCCTCCTACTGCTGAGCCGCCTAAGCCTGCTGCTTATCCTCTGCACCCTTACTTGCAATCGTCCTACTACGCGGTTTATCAAACTCAAACTTCTCCGGCACCAGAACCAAAATCTCCCCCACCCCAACCTCAAGCGTCTGACTATCCTGCCTACCCAACCCAAACACCCGTACCTCAAGTCCCCAAATATCAAACGCCTCAAGTTCCCAAGTACCAAGGGCCTGACCTGAGCGGCAGCGATTTTCAAGGTGCAGATCTCAAAGAAAAAGACTATGCCAATCGCAACTTAAGCAACGCCAATCTGAGTCATGCCAACCTCAGCGATGCTTTTCTCCACAACGTCAATCTCAACCGCGCCAACTTGTACCGCGCCAACTTGTACCGCGCCAACTTGCTACAGGCCAATCTGAGCTATGCCGATCTGAGAGAAGCTAATTTAATCGGAGCCGATTTCAGTGGTGCTGATCTAAGCGGTGCTGACCTTAGTGGTGCCCGCGTTGGGATGAACAATCGCTTGATGATTAAGCTAACTGGAGCTAATTTATCCGGGACTATTATGCCCGATGGCACCATTCACTCATAGCTTGATCAGCGATCGCGTCAGTATTTCCTCAATTGACTAGATTTTATGAAAACCGCTACTGATCAATTAATCGCAGCTAGTCATCGATTCGGTTTCAAACTTTTTGCGAAACCAGTCAAGCAACAGCCTAACCCGCTAGAGGAATCGACTGATGTGCAAGTGATGTGCAAGTGGCGATCGCTCTAAGTTATGTACTTTTGTAAAAATTAGCTTAACCCTACTGATGGCTTAAACCTTTGTCCATCAGGTTTTAAGGTTTCATGCAGAAGTAACAGCGGATTAAATAGAAATGTAACTTTCCTAGATTGCCATACAGTATTTCCACAAGACTATTGATGACTGAGTACTGAATATTTCACGGCCTAGCATGAAGCAAACTGTATTAGATTGCTATTTAAGCAATGTGGAGGGGTGGATATGGACGTAAGCCTGATTATGTCTAACATCTTGAATCCACCAGTGCTGTTTTTCTTTTTGGGGATGACAGCGGTTTTTGTGAAATCAGACTTGGAGATTCCTCCACCCATTCCGAAGCTGTTTTCACTGTACCTGCTGTTTGCCATTGGCTTTAAGGGGGGGGTAGAACTTGCCAAAAGCGGCCTGAATCAGGAAGTTTTCCTGACGATGCTGGTAGCAATCGTGATGGCGTGCTTAGTACCTATCTACACGTTCTTTATTCTGAAGATCAAGCTTGATGCCTATAATGCTGCCGCGATCGCTGCAACTTATGGCTCAATTAGTGCCGTCACCTTTATTACAGCTAGCTCTTTCCTACAACAGTTGGGCATTGACTTTGATGGCTACATGGTAGCTGCCCTAGCCTTAATGGAGTCTCCAGCGATTATTGTGGGATTGATCTTGGTCAACCTCTTTACTCAAGATCAGAACGAGCGTGAGTTTTCCTGGCCAGAAGTTTTGCAAGAAGCATTTCTGAATGGTTCGGTTTTCTTGCTAGTTGGTAGCCTCATTATTGGCTTTTTGACAGGAGAGCATGGCTGGAAAGTTCTATCTCCCTTTACACAAGATATGTTTTATGGCGTCCTTACCTTCTTCTTGCTAGATATGGGTTTAGTAGCCGCTAAAAGAATTAAAGATTTGGAGAAAACTGGTCCATTTCTGATCTCATTTGCCATACTGATCCCAATAGTCAATGCAGGAATTGGGCTGCTAATTGGCAAGTTTATTGGGATGCCTCCAGGAAACGCCCTCTTGTTTTCTGTGTTGTGCGCCAGTGCCTCCTACATTGCTGTGCCAGCCGCCATGAGGTTAACGGTTCCAGAAGCTAATCCGAGTTTGTATATCTCTACGGCTTTGGCTGTGACATTCCCCTTTAACATCATCTTCGGCATTCCTTTGTATCTGTACGGGATTGATTTGCTATGGAGATAAGATCATGCATGTGGTAAAAAAAATTGAAATTTTTTCGGATTCTGTAGAGCTAGCAAAAATTATCAGCGCTTTGGAACGGGGCGGGGTTTCCAGCTATACCGTGATTCGGAATGTGGCAGGCAAAGGAGTGCGAGGCGGCGTGTTTGATGACTCTGCCGTAACGATGCTAGACAACGCTTATGTCATCGCCTTTTGTTCACCTGACATCCTTAAATCCGTTGTGGAAATTGTGCGCCCTATTCTCAATAAGTTTGGGGGATCTTGCTTTATTTCCGATGTCATGGAGATTCGCTCGATGAAATGTGTGTCTTCTCTATAGCAGAGCGATCGCCCAAAAGAACGAGTTGTTAGTGAGGAAAGGTGAGGAACATAATGAAACAAATGAGTCAGTGGACTGGTCGCAGAGAGTTATTAAAGCTATTTGGAGTCGGCGGAGTTGGCTTGGTCGCTGCGACCGCTACTAGCTTTAAGTACGCTGAACCTGCCTATGCCGATCAGCCAACTCCTGGTACTCAAAATTTTGAGGCGGTGAGTTCAGAGGCTGCATTACAAAGACTACTGGATGGCAATCAACGGTTTATGCGGCAAAAACGGCAGTACCCGCATGAAACATCCAAAGATTTACAGGCAGTTGCAACATCACAGCACCCTTTTGCAACTTTACTGACTTGTGCCGACTCACGAGTGCCCGGAGAAATTATTTTTGATCAAGGCATTGGCGATTTGTTTGATGTGCGTGTCGCTGGCAATGTCGTGACGCCTGAAGTCTTGGGCAGCCTAGAATATGCGGCGGCTCTCTTAGGGACTCGCCTGATTATGGTAGTCGGGCACGAACGCTGCGGTGCTGTGACAGCGGCGATTCAAGGAGAAGCGCTTCCAGGTCATATCGGTACGTTTGTCAAAGCGATTAAACCCGCGATCGCCAGCATCAAAACTAAATCGGCTGATGTCGCTCAGCAGATTGATCAGGCTGTAACTGCGAATGTGCAATATCAAGTAGAGCAGTTAAAGCAAAATTCTAGTGTGTTGGCACAACTGGTTTTAGAACGCAAGCTAACGATTGTCGGCGGGCGCTATGACCTCGATACGGGAGCTGTTACCCTTGTCACCTAGAAATCTGGACAATAAGTCGCACTGATTGATCTACCTAGCGTAGGCGATCGCCCTTCTTGGATCTAGGCTTCTTGGATCTAGGAAGGATGTATCACCTACGCTCTCTTGTGGGTAGCAATGTGTAAACAGCTAATATGTACGCAGCCAGCCCCTTGCCAACCCAAACTACTTAGACTGAGGTTGCGTTGCCAGTAGTTGTGACACATCTGCGTGCAGTAAAGCGATCTCTGGCTCTTGTTGAATCGCACGGTAGTATCGTTTTTCTAGCGTGGTTCCATCCTGGGCAGGCCGCAGCATTTGGCGAGCTTGATTGAGCAACTCATTCGCGGCACCGACCGTAATTGGCTCTTTTGCGCTCAACGCTTCATCAATTTGCACAATGAATTGAGAAATGGGACGCAGCCAACTAAACCAGTCATGGTTGACAACGAGCTGAAAATACTCACCTTTAGTCTGAATGCGACCAAAAAACTGCTCATAATTCACCCGCTCAAACTCTAAAAGAGCTTTGTGTAAACGGAGTAAAGCAGCCCGGACTTCACGCAGTTTTTCAATGCTGTTTTCTAGCGGCAAAGGGTACACAGACATTGGCTAGTGACTCGGATAAACACTTCTTTGATCTTTGCACATCCTCACTATCCTAGGGTGAGGTTTTCCCTACCTAAGCTCTAACAGCCAAATCCAACCAAGTAGGGCAAAATCGTTTTTTGTCTAATCAGTCTAATGGCTCAGCTGCTGCATTAGAGACATCGCAGCTAATGGCTTTGGCATAGCAGTAGCCTCTAGTAACACTTGCAAGCAACTACCCTTAAGATTCACCTTGACAGCAATTCCGTGTTTCTCAAAGGCTCGATTTAATAAGATTGCGATCGCCCTACCGTCACCCTGCTTGGCTAATTGCACGAGTTCCAAGGCTGACTCCTAGTGTGACTAGTGAAATCAATAACTGAGCGTGTTAATTACACTACCAGTATTGCTATGAAATGTAGAATTCCCAGTTTGAGTCGATTTTGTACGTCGGTTTTGTGTTAGCAGACTATGCGAACAAATCAACCCCGAACAGACGATTGTTACTAGAATGAGTCACAATTGAAAGCGATCGCAAAATCAGCATGAAGGAAGTTCTGTGTCTACACAAATTTCGGCTTCCCCTCTCCCTACCCTGACAGAAATCAGATCAGGTCTGCCCAACATCTGTGGCTGGGAGGCAGAGATCAATACAGTGGTGAACCACAATCAACCTGTTTTCTTACCTCAGACAAATCTTCAGCTATCAGACATTACAGCAGGCTTTGCTTGTGCTCTGCATATGCACCAACCCACGATTCCAGCAGGAGCAAATGGTGCCCTAATCAGCAACCTGCAATATATGTTTGAGCATCCTGGGGAAGGAGACAACCATAATGCTGATCCTTTTACTTGGTGCTACAGCCGTATGGGAGAGTTTATCCCTCAACTCGTGGCAGAGGGATGTAATCCGCGCATGATGCTCGACTATTCGGGTAATTTGTTGTGGGGGTTACGCCAACTCGGACGTGAGGATGTTTTGAATAATCTAAAACGCCTGGCTTGTGATCCTCAATATCAGCCTTATGTTGAATGGCTAGGAACCATGTGGGGTCATGCCGTGATTCCCTCGACTCCCATTCCAGACATCAAGCTACACATTCAAGCTTGGCAACAGCACTTTGCAGCCATCTTTGGCTACGAAGCTCTACGTCGGGTGAAGGGTTTCTCACCACCAGAAATGCATTTACCCAATCATCCAGATACGCTGTATGAATACATCAAAGCGCTCAAAGAATGTGGCTACCGTTGGCTAATGGTGCAAGAACATTCGGTCGAAAACCCAGATGGTTCTGGGCTACAGCACGATCAGAAGTATATCCCTAATCGCTTGGTCGCCCGAAATTGTCATGGAGAAACAATCAGCATTACTGCCCTAATTAAAACGCAAGGCTCGGATACCAAGCTAGTGGGCCAAATGCAGCCTTATTATGAGGCTAAAGGACGCAGCAAACAACAAATTGGTGATGTCCCAGTTCCTTCCCTCGTCACGCAAATTGCTGATGGAGAAAATGGCGGCGTGATGATGAATGAGTTCCCGCAAGCTTTCATTAAAGCCTGCCATGAGGTACGAGAGCAGAGTGGAGGGAGATCTGGTGTGGTCGCCTTAAATGGAACTGAATACTTAGAACTAATTGAAGCCGCAGGTGCTAATCCCGAAGACTATCCTGTTTGCCAAGCTGTCAGCCAACACAAAATTTGGCAACGAGTTGATCCAGATAAAGCCACACCTGAAGCAGTAGAAAACGCGATCGCCGAGATCAAAGCGACTGATCACCAATTCCACATGGACGGAGCTTCATGGACTAATCACTTAAGTTGGGTCAACGGATACGAAAACGTTTTAGACCCAATGAGAAAACTCAGTGCGTTATTTCACGAAAAATATGATCGCCTAGTAGAGCAAGATAGTTCAGTGACGCAGCGCTCAGACTATCAAGAAGCGTTACTTTACAATTTGCTGTTACAAACTAGCTGCTTCCGTTACTGGGGCCAAGGCACTTGGACAGATTACGCTCGCGAGTTATATCGGCGAGGCGAAGCATCGTTGCTAGCTCAAACTTCATAGAGGATTCAGTTCGATATCGACAGCTTGCTAAACGGAGACAACAAACTGAACAAGTGAATCTTCCATAAATGAGTATTCTTGGCAAGTAATTAAGCTGTCGCTACTCCAATCATCAATGACTTCTAACAAAGCTCGAACTGCAAGATCTCGTTGAACCAGCTCTATAGCAGTATCCCAAGCAGCATTAGCGGTTGGAAAAGTTCCGATTTGAATCGTACAAATATGGTGGTGCCACACGCTCACCCAACCACCATCTTTTTGCGTTAGCTCAATAGTTTGCCCTAGGTATTTCATGATACGAAACCAATTTACAGGAGGGATGAGAGGACGATTAATAATTTCTTAGTGTAGCGATCGCCCCTATCTCTCCTCTTCTGCCAAAGGGAAAATTAAGTCTCTCCGAGCCTCCCTCTTGAGGAACGGCTCAAACTTTAGCAGTCCAACCTCCTTCGTCTCGGTCCAGTTTTTGTATCTTCTTGCTTAGTCCTGCAGCAGGATGTAGTTTTTTGAGGGCACAGACACCATGACTAAATAAATTAGTTTAAGTGGTGTCAATCATGAACGCTGGAAAAAAACCTGCTTTTCAATTCGGTCTTAGTATCATTTTCGGAGTTCTAACCATTATTGCCATTTCCTCGGCTTCTTATTTAGGACTCATGAACTTCTAATCGCTCTCTACCAAATCAACTGAAGCAGCGATCGCAGCGATATTTTCAGCTCCGATCGCTGTTTTTAGTTTGAAGCTCTGTTAAAGGTCATCAGTAGAGTGGAACAGTTCGCGACCAAGCCCCAGCTCTGCCATGATCAGCAAGGAGTGAGTCCGAGGTCTAGCCTATGAACAGCGATCTAATCATTTTTCTCGCTAGTATTGGTGTTTTAGCGTTGTACTTAGTTTTTTCTGCGTACACAGAAATGGGAACCAAGCTCCCTTGGAAGAAGTAGCGGGCAAGTATCCATCCCATCGACCGAGTTTTAGCCCCTTTTAGTCCACTATCCACTAGTGGGAATGATTCCATTGCAATGGAGCGAGCTTACTTTCGATTTTATGCAGAACTCAACGACTTCTTACCTCCTCACAGAAGGCAAACTAATTTTGTTCATGCTTTAAAAGAGACTGCTGCCATCAAGGATTCGATTGAAGCGTTAGGCGTGACTCATCCAGAAGTAGCTCTCATTCTAGCCAATGGAGAATCAGTAGACTTTTCTTATTTCGTACAAGATGGCGATCGCATCAGTGTCTACCCCAAGTTCAAAACCCTCGATATTAACTTGCTCTCCCAGGTTCAACCCCAACCCCTAACTCACGTTCGCTTTATTCTCGATGTTCACCTGGGTAAACTCGCTACCTACCTACGCTTGCTGGGATTTGATGCTCTCTATCAAAATGATTACCGAGATCAAGAGCTGGCTGACCTCGCCAGTCAAACCAAGCGGGTTTTACTAACTAAAGATCGAGGGGTGCTAAAGCGTAGCATCGTTACCTACGGCTACTGTGTCCGTGAGTCAAACCCAGAGCCACAGGTGCTAGAAGTGCTACAACACTTTGACCTATTTGGTGAGATTACCCCACTACAGCGCTGTTTACATTGTAATGGTTCACTTCAGCCTGTTTCTAAAGCAAGCGTTTGCGATCGCTTACCGTCTCAGACTCGCCAACACTATAAGGAATTTTCCATTTGCCAAGCTTGTGGCCAGATCTACTGGAAAGGGGCACACCACCGACGTATACAGCAATTCATCGATCGCGTGCTGCACTACAAGCATCATCAATAAAAATTAACCGGAGGACTTTAAGCTTTATCGATCAATCGGTGAAAACACGAGGTTGGCATCCCTCCAATGTTTTCAACTCCGTGTCTTATCGATAGTCAGAACAAACATTTTGCGTCACGCTTACCAATATTGTTGATGCAGGATGAGATTATGGCTAATGTACCTGACGCTATCAGCCCCAGAACATTGTTTTGGTTGTGGTATGACCGGGTACCCTTGGAACAAAAAGCCAAGGCTGCTAGTGACTTCAATCATTTTGTGAAGCGCGCAGAGTTGGAAGCCAGTTTACATTTGCCCTCCTCTCAAAGGGTAAAGTCTCACACTCGTGACTAGCAACCTTGATGTCCAAAACTACGCAATAGTTTCAAGCAGGTCGCGATCGGACTCGCCTAAAATCTAAGTCCAACTTGCCCGTTTACTCCTCGAACCGAGTTATACCCTACCCCAACAAACAAGTTATCAGACGCATCGACTTGTACTCCGCCGGAATAAGCAACGCCTTTATCTTCGGAATACAACCCCAGACCTACGTAGGGCGAGACAACAGGCAAGTTCACAAACTTCAGCACATCTACACCAGTGGCACCATCTGGCCCTGCCCCTAATTCAACGCCTAGCCCAATCACCTTAGCACCGACCGAAAAAGTTGGGTCATCATCTTTAACACCCACCGAAACCCAGGGTCGAGGAACTAGTTGGCTAGCTGCTGGTTTAGGGACAAATAAAACCACCAGCACCAACGATGTCATTAAAGTTTTACCAATTAGTCTTAATTTCACTAGGGACACTCCTAACAACAACAGACCGCCTACAAAAGCAGGGTGGAGAGCTTCTGAGTATGACGCAAGCACTCGAAGCTGCAGATCATTAGCCTACGAAGCTTTCAAAAGTTGATGCCATTCCCGAACCACAAACGGTGGAACAAGCAAATCTACAACACGCCCACCTCTAAGAGGTAACGACAACCGTAAAGGTGGATCTTGTTCCAGTCGGCTCATGACTTCGAGAAAATCGTACTCGCCCACATTCACCAGCTCAGGCGCTTCGTCAGACACATCTGGTGCTATAAAAACCTCTCCATCTCCAGTCGTCATCCGTAAGGCTTTAGGGTGATTTAACTCTACCCGCCCTGGAAATCCAACCAATCGCAGGTGAAGCGAATCCACTACATCTTGTTTCGTGCGCTTAAACAAAACTGCTTGCCACGCTTGGTCTTGGGCATCTCGCAAACTTTGCTGGGAGCGGTACATCACCTGAGTTGAGGACTCAGGATAAGTATGCACCAAAGCGATCGCTCCTTTTCCACTCAAGAAGCTCAAGCCAAGACAAAAGCAAAACAGCGCGATCGCTCGACCCCAAAACTTGAAGCTAACACAATTCATATGCAAGGGTTGTCAGCATTGCCACTCCAGCATACAAAAGGCGATAGTGCAGTGGCAGAGCAGTGAAACTGAGCTTAAAAATTGCCGTCATGAACAGCTCAAGGCTGGGAGAAACGAGGTAAAGCCTTGTGGGGCGAGCATTTTAGCCATTCTCAAAAAACTTTTCCCAACCCATTGACAATCCTGTGTGGAGTTCGTTATATTGGCTAAGCGGTCGAGGGAAACGGGACGCGAAAGCGCACCGAATCAGTCGGCCCCCGCACCTAGAAAAAAGAATAGTTTGAAAGCCAAGATAGCACCCAATCCTCGTCAAAGTAAAT
>JAHHIL010000020.1 GCA_019358975.1 Trichocoleus desertorum ATA4-8-CV12 | reverse complement strand
AAGTAGAAGCTTGGCAAGAGGAGCGCAATCAAGAGAAGACCTGGATTGATTGGCGATTTACGACCGCAGATGCCAGGATAAAACTGCATCGACTTTACCCGTCAACTAATAATTGACTGACTAGTAGTAGTGCTCTTAGGGCGATCGCTGCTAGGTTCAGGGAAGCTAGTTGATTTTGCTCACGCTGGCGATCGCAAAGATGTTGAGCTATTCAGCTATTCCCATCTTTCCTCAAGCTTTGACGGCTATCCCTTTGTACATGTAGCCGCCTATTTTAGGTAGGCCGTTGCTATAAAACTTTTCTAATTTCAAAACTTTAAAGTTGCTGACTTCTATTAACTGCTGCATCTGACGGTTGAGGTGACAACCATCTCCAATCACCTTTTGTAGAGGAGTCAGGCGATTTTGCCAAACTTGGACTTGAGGGTCTTCACTTAACCCATGCTCAACAAAGAAAAATTTGCCTTCGGGCTTGAGTACACGGTGAATTTCCTGCAAGGCTTGATTGACTTTGGCAATACTACACAAGGTCCAAGTGCTGACTACACTATCAAATGTGTTGTCGGCCATTGGCAGATTTTCACCATTTAATAGGTGATGATCGACGGCGATCGCGGCATCTTGAATGCGTTTCTGGGCTAAAGCACTGACACCTGGATTCACATCCACGGTTGTAATTTTGTGGACATGGCTGGGGTAGTATTGCAGATTTAATCCTGTGCCAAAACCAATTTCTAAGATGTCTCCTTGCACCTCAGCGAGTAGTTCTTGGCGATACTGCGCCAAAGCTGGGTGAGACATGCCCCAATCTAGTAGTTGAGGAAAAATCACTGCCGAGTAAAACCCCATATTGCTCTCCTACGCTTTTTTCTTAGCAGATACCCACCTGCTTCTCAGCGAAAACTCATTCTTGTAGGCCTTAATAATAGCTAAGCCCGGTCCTGCCTAGGGCGATCGCACTTCTGTCCTAACTCGTTGGAAAGTTTTATGAAAGCTAAGTACCTAGCCACTTTAGCCGCTGTTGCTACCCTCAGTTTTGGCGCTCTGATCGGCTGCTCCTCAGAAACTAACACCACCACTCCTAGCACGGATGGCGCTGCAACTGAAGCTAGCCCTGCTGCTGGTACGGCTGATACTACTGCGAATCCTGCTGAAGCTGACAAAGCAGCTCAAGATGCTGACAAGGCGGCTGATACTGCTAAGGATGCGGCTCAAGATGCTGACAAGGCTGCTGATACTGCTAAGGATGCGGCTCAAGACGCTTCTGCTGCTAGCACCGATGCAACTACTAAGCCAGATGCTTCTAAGCAGTAATTCAAGTGAGTTGAAAGCTGCTGATTTAGAATTTCAGGGATAGCTACATACCTTCGGGGCGCAGACATTTGCGCCCTAAATTTTTTGTGCTCTAATTTATTAGCGTCGCCAAGCCAGCCAGGTAGAAAAAAGTTTTTTGACCGTCGGAGTCAAGCGGGTACGGTTATAAGCATCTGCAACTTTGCGAATTACCTCTGCTTGGGTGGGATAGGGATGAATGGTTGTGGCGATCGCCTTTAGCCCCAAGTTTCCCACCATTGCCAAGGTCACCTCACTAATCATCTCTCCCGCATGGCGAGCCACGATGGTTGCGCCCACAATTTTGTCACTACCGTGCTTGACGTGGATTTTGGCAAATCCTGCGGTTTCACCATCTGCGATCGCGCGATCGACTTCTTCTAAAGGCACTAAGTACGTATCGAGCTTAATACCTTGAGCTTGGGCCTGCTGCTCGTACAAACCCACATGAGCGATTTCTGGGTCAGTGTAAGTTACCCAGGGCATGGTGAGCGAACTCAGCTTTTTGCGTCCCAAGAATAGAGCGTTCTGAATCACGATTCGGGCCGCTGCATCAGCCGCATGGGTAAATTTCCAATCCATACAAATATCGCCTGCGGCATAAATACGAGAATTAGTGGTTTGGAGGTGGTCATTCACCCACACGCCTTGATGCTGGTCATACTTCACACCCACGCGCTCCAACTCCAAGCCCTCCACATTGGGAACGCGCCCCGCCCCCACTAAGATTTCATCTACCATGAGCGAACCCGCTTGGCCCTCACTTTCGTAATGGATTACCTTACCTCCATCAGCTGCTTCAACTCGTTGAACTTGAGCTGATAAGACCAACTGAACGCCCTCAGCAATAAAGGTGCGTTGAATAATCTCAGATGCACTCTCGTCCTCGCGATCGAGTAGGTGAGAATGCTTGTGGAACAACACCACCTCAGAACCTAAGCGTCGAAAGGTTTGGGCTAGCTCACAACCAATAGGGCCACCACCTACCACTGCTAAACGCTGTGGGCGCTGAGTCAAGGAGAAAACATTTTCATTGGTCAAATAACCTGCTTCGGCTAAGCCCGGAATTGCGGGTTCGATGGGACGAGTGCCTGTAGCAATCACTGCCTGCTTAAACCGTAGAGTTTGGCCTGCCACTTCTATGCTATTAGCATCTGCAAACTTAGCTGCTCCGAGAAACACATCTACTCCCAGTTCCTGAAAGCGTTGAGCTGAATCGTGAGGGCTAATTTCCGCCCGGAGCCGTCTCAACCGCTCCATCACTCCAGAAAAATTAACTTCTACATCCTCTGGTACGTGGATACCATATTGTTCTGCTGCTTTGAGATCTGCTACCACACGTGCAGAGCGAATCATGCATTTAGAAGGGACACAGCCTACATTTAGGCAATCTCCCCCCATCAAGTGCTTTTCGACTAGTGCTACTTTGGCCCCTAAACCAGCCGCCCCAGCCGCCGCTACTAGTCCTGCTGTTCCACCACCAATGACGACCAAGTTATAACTAGCAGCGGGTTGTGGATTCTCCCAATTAGGAGGGTGTACCTGCTCTACTAAAGCTTGGTTGTATGCATCCTCAGGCAGCACGGTTACGGGTTCAACGCTGGCATGGGACATGAGAGTTCTCCTTCATAAGGCTTTTTCCTCTAAGGCTTTTCGGGCAATTTGAGTGATGTAGAGAGTGACAACCACCGTTGCAACTAGGCCTACACTTAGGAGTATCACTTCAGCCAAAGTCCGCGATCGCGCTGTAACACCACTCACCAATGCAGCTAAGTCACCCAATAGTGAACCGATGTAGACATACATAACAGTGGCAGGAATCATGCCTAAGCAGCCTAGGGCATAATCTCGCAAAGATACCTGACTGAGACCAAACGCATAATTCAACCAGGTAAACGGTAAGACTGGGGAGAGCCGAGTTAGCAGTACAATCCTGAAGCCCTCTCTCGCTACGGCTTGATTCACTGCTTGAAACTTTTCACTTCCTTCGATCTGCTTGGTTATCCATTTTTGTGCCCATTTTCGTACTATGTATCTACTCACGCAGAAGGCGGCGATCGCCCCTAAACTAGCTCCCACAAACGTATAAATTGAGCCTAATAAAACTCCAAATAAAACTCCTGCTCCTATAGTCAAGAGTGAACCTGGAATCAAGCATAGAGTTGCTGCTACATAAATGCCCATAAAGGCGATCGGTGCCCAGACTCCTAAACTCTCAACTCGCCCTAGGGCTACAGGCAACCAAACTTGAAGATTCAAAGACTGAATTGCCAAAACAGAGATCACAATTACAACTAACAGAATAGCTAGCTTGAATCCTAGACTCCATTGCTTCCGCGACGGCTTATGGCTCATATTTCATTTTTTCTTAAAAAGTTTTTAAAGAAGCTTGAATTAAAGTCATGAATGAGTTGCAAAAAGTAAGGTAAATCATTGATTCGAACACTTATTTATTTGGTCAAAACGTCAATGAATTTATTAGTTTTGGTTTTGAATTGAATACGTTTTTTCACGTTTTTTAAGTAGATCCTTGGCTTGAATGGAGAAAAGCTAAGAAGAAAAACTAAAGATAAATTTCCTTAAGAAGATGCTAAATGCTAGACCTGATAGAATTAGTTGAAAAAGCAACTTAAATGGTATTTGACATATGCTGAACCTTAAGAAATTTATCGCTTTATGGTCGGTTCCCATTGCCGTTCTTGCTGTTGCATTTGCCAGTTTGCCGGCGATCGCCCAGCTAAGAGTTGGCAATTTAAGCGAAATTGAAGGGGATATTACCTGCGGTCGAGGGACTGGAGGTACTCTAGCCTATGCGGAAACTAAAAACTATCTAGTCTACATTTGTGGGACTGAAGGTGACCCAACTGCTCCACGCTTCTACCGGAGCCGCACAAGAGATGGTAGCCAAGGATTGAATCTAGAAGCAGTCAATTATGATCCTCGGCAAATGCGCTACTTCGAGTTTACAAACAACGGATATACCTATGTTTTGCAGATGCCTATGTCTCAAATTCCTAATCCTGTACTAGCAGTTGAATTTCCTAATGGAAAACGGGTTGAGGAAAGAGTTCTAAGGTATTTGGCTCGGATTGAGGTAGGCAACTCTAACCCAGCAGTTTGCTCATTCATTACGGCTAACCAGGTCAATATTCGGCGTGGGCCTAGCACCAACTATCCTGTATTGACCCAGCTCAATCGTGCTCGTATAGTAAGGGCGCTTAATCGGCAAGGTAATTGGGTCAAGATTGTGGGAGTTGAAGACCCAACCACTGAGCGTGTACGCGCCCTCAATGGCTGGGTTTCCAATGCCTATATCAATGGTTGTTCCGAAGATCAGTTTGACCGATGGCGTAGATAGCTGGCAGTCTATTGGGTCAAACATCAGCCAAATGAAAGTGAGCGATCGCCGTAGTTTCCTGGGTTAGTCTTCTGGGCTCACCGCAGAGAAGAGGGCTGAGTAGTCTGCTTCCGCCAAATTCAGCTTTTGAGCCATCTCCAAAATCGCTTGAACTCCCTCTAAACTATTGGCATTCAACCCCAATGATTGAGCTTCTCCCAAAAACAAGTTCATATCTTTCAGCAAATGTTTAGTGGGGAAATTGGGATTAGCATAGTTACGTTCCACCATTCGTTGCAACTTTTTGTCGAATGTAGGAGTATATAAAGCGCTATTTCGCAGAATATTCATGAAGGTTTCTACGTCAACACCTTGGCGTATGACAAAACCCAGACTCAAGGCGAAAGCCGTTGTCAGAGAGCCAATTAATTGATTTAGCGCTAGCTTGAGGGCTGCTGCACTTCCCACCTCACCGATTAGTTGCGGCTCTGGCCCCAGTTGTTGTAAAAGACTCAGCCAGCGTTGGAATTGCTCTGGTGAACTCCCTACCATTACAATCAGTTTGCCTGCCTGCGCCTCTGGAATGCTGCCCAACACCGGTGCTTCCAAGTAATCTGCTCCCGCAGCCTCAACTTCTGCGGCGATCGCGCAACTCTCAGAAGGTGCGATCGTACCCATTTGAATGATGGTACGTCCTGTCAGCGCTGAGCGAGCTTCTGGTGACAACAGGACAGCCCGAATAGCAGTAGCGTCTGCCAGCATCAGCAACACACATTCTGCTTCCTGCAAGACCTTGACTGGAGACTGAGCGATCGCCACCCCAGCATTTTTTAACGGTTCCAGTTTCGCTGAAGTACGGTTGTAAGCAATGACCGATAGATTAACCGCCAGTAGCCGCTCCGCCATCGGCAAGCCCATTAATCCTGTGCCAATAAATCCCACTGTCACCACTGCATCCCTCCACGCCCTCAGCGATCGCTTTTTTGTTTCCCATTCATAGTAATTGGCGATCGAGTTCTTAATTGCTCGTCTTTAGAGTGACTGCTCTATGGCGATCGTCCCCCCTTTCTTCTATGAAAGTCTCAATGTTGATCGCCGAATTGAGCCACCAGAAAATCAATAAAAAAGGTTTAACCTAAATCTAGATTAAACCCTACAACTGTAAGTCAAATTAAATTAGGAAGGTTATTTAGCAGCTTTCAGCAAAAGCTCAGCGATTTCAACCAGTTGCTGTTTGTTAAAAGCTTGAATGAGTGCTTTGGCAGTAAGCCTTGGCTCCATGAACATTGCTGTAGAGGTTGGCTCAGGGGTAGGCTTAGGTGCACGCCGGACTGGCTCTGGAGCGCTAGTGAGACGTAGTAGTTTTTGACTAGGTGCCACTTCATCAGCGCGGCCTGTTTGTACTAAAGCACTTGCTTCCTTTAACTCCTTGATCACCAGGGGGGCTAGGACTTGATAGGAGTTTTGGGAATTGGCGATCGCAGCTTGAGCCGTTTGGACTAAGTTCTGCCAAGCATTGATTCCTTTGCCTAGTTGCAACAAGCGATCGCACAAAACGTGTAATTGCTGGCGGCTAGCAGCAGAGTCTTTTTGCTTAAACAATTGCAGCATTAGCTTCAAGCCCACCGTGACTTGTGCCGTCAAACTGCTCTCTGAACTAGCAGAGCGAGCTTGTGGTTGAGCAGACGCTTTAGTGCTGCTAGGTTGAACCATTGCCACAGCCGATTTGCCACCTACACCAATGAGGCGATTTAGATAGTCTTGCAGTTCTATAAAGGCAGGTTCTGACTCCTGCAAAACCTGGTCGGCGTCTTCATCTCTCAGACCAAACGGCCCTTGAAGATAATCTACTAATTCCTTCAAAGCATCAAAGCCTTTAAGAAAAAAAGATTCTAGCTGTTGATCAACGGCGATCGGATGCTCTTGTAAAAGCTTAAATGAGTCCTCTAGGCGGTGACCTATTTTGTGAATGCTGGTGAACCCTAGCATCGCTGCCCCCCCTTTGATGGAGTGGGCGGCTCGAAATAGCTCATTCACTCGTTCTGAATCTGCCACTGTAGAGCGCAAATCCAGCAGCCCGCTTTCCAGGGTTTCGAGGTGTTCTTTCGCCTCTTCAATGAAATAACCTAAAATTTGCTGCTGCTTCTGCTTCTCCATCTGCATGGCAGTTGCCCCTTAGTGACGATTTATTCCTGCTAGATCTCAATGAAAAATCGGCAAACCAATCATCAGCTCAGCTCAAAGGCTGAACTAGTAGAGCCCCGATTCTTGCCGAACCGCAACTCAGATCGATATGCCGTTCCATCTGTTATCAAAATAGCCAGGAAGCTTAACTAAGTGGCTTCGTGCCAATACCGAACTTTATGTGGAGAATAGGATAAGAGATTCTATCTCTCCGTATTTTATACAGGTTAAATTTGACCATGCAGGAAGCTAGTACTTACGGAGGGGGGTGCCACTGTGGGGCCGTCCGCTTCCAGGTGCGTGTGGCTCGTCATGAAGCTGTGGACTGTAACTGCTCAGTTTGCCACAAAAAAGGATTTCTCCATTTGATTGTGCCTCCGGAAGACTTTACGCTGCTAGCGGGTTCTGAGGCACTCACCACTTATACCTTTAACACGGGCACAGCCAAGCATCTGTTCTGTCGTACCTGTGGTATTCATGCTTTTTATCGGCCTCGTTCTCACCCCAACGATTTCGACGTGAATGTCCGGTGTCTTGATGGTGATGTGCTGACAAGGTTTCAAATTACACCCTTTAATGGCAGCAGGTGGGAAGAGAATATTAACCAGCTACATGTATCTCCAAGCTCAGACACAAACATTTCTGCTTAATCCTACATGGGTCATGAGTTTGAGTGTGAGGATATCCACCCTTCAAAATCGTCAACTTAAATTTGTGAAACTCGATTGCTAACGTAAGCCCTTTAGCCTTTCAGGTAAGATAAAGAACGGAAGTTCTGGGTAGGGGAGAGAGTTAGTTTGCCTACGCTTGGCGTTAACATTGACCACATTGCCACGATTCGGCAAGCTCGTCGAACGGTGGAGCCAGATCCGGTAGCGGCGGCTGTTTTAGCAGAGTTGGCTGGGGCGGATGGCATTACGGTTCACTTGCGCGAAGATCGACGGCATATCCAAGATCGAGACGTGCGGCTGTTGCGGCAGACGGTACGTACTCACTTGAACTTGGAAATGGCAGCAACTGATGAAATGGTCGCGATCGCCCTCGACATCAAGCCTGACTATGTGACTCTGGTTCCGGAACGGCGGGAGGAGGTGACCACAGAGGGTGGGTTGGAGATTGCAGCCCAAAGGCAGCGAATGGAGCAAGTGGTAGCCCAGCTACAAAATGCTGGCATTCCAGTCAGTTTGTTTATTGATGCTGACCTCGCTCAAATTCAAGCTTCTGCGGCCACGGGAGCCAAGTTTATTGAGTTGCATACGGGGCGTTATGCAGAGGCTCATGATGAAGTGAGCCGAGCTAAGGAGCTAGAGATCTTAGCCGAGGGATGTCGGCAGGCGATCGCGGCTGGGCTGCGAGTCAATGCTGGACATGGCCTCACCTACTGGAATGTCTACCCAGTGGCTTGCTTAGAAGGCATGGAAGAACTCAACATTGGGCATACCATCATCAGTCGAGCTGCACTCGTTGGGTTAGAGCGGGCAGTGCGAGAGATGAGGCAAGCCATGCGGGGAGAGCTATAACCCAGCAACTTTCAACCAAGTGATTTAAGAACGGGAATTATTCGAGATGCAAACATATTATTACGTCGTCGCTAGTCAGCGTTTTTTGTTGGAAGAAGAACCTTTTCATGAAGTTCTAGAAGAGCGGCATCGCTATTATCGAGAACAAGAAAAGGAGATTGATTTTTGGTTAGTTAAGCAACCTGCTTTTCTAGAAGCTCCAGAACTGGCAGCAGCAAAGGCGAAGTGTCCCCAGTCTTCGGTTGCGGTGATTTCTACGAACCCTCAATTTATCACTTGGCTAAAACTGCGTTTAGAGTTTGTTTTGACTGGGGAATTCCAGGCTCCCAGTGCTTCTATTCCTGATCCGCTTGCTTCTTTAGCATCGGTATCCTAAACTCCACTCAACGATGGAATTGTTGATCCATCCCTTTGTTTGGCATGCTTGAGTTTTTCTCACTGATGAAGCAATGGCCTACCATTCTGCTGCCTTTAGTTCTGCTAACTGCGATGGAGGTTGTGTTCAAAGGCAGTGTGGTGATAGGGCAGACTCGCTACCCAGCATGCCAACCACCCAAGGCCGAGGAGTATTTACTTTTAGTAGCTGGACAAGCAGCAGACAAGCAAGCACAGCTAAAGCGAGTTTTACCCGCTACGGCTGATTTGGCAGTTTGTGATTACCAGAACCAAGTGGTGACTCGTGTTAGTGGCTTTAGTAGCTTAGGAATTGCTAATGCTTGGGCACAGTATCTTAAGGAAACGAGCGGTTTCAGTGCAACTGTGGCTCGTCCTCCTGAAGTTCAAGCAGCACAAGCTCCAAGCTCTACAGTTCAGCCACAGCCAGCCCCTCCAAATTCAACTTCGAGTAATTTAGCTTATAGCCCTCGCCCTTTAGGGTCAGGCTATGCAGTTTTGGTTGATTATTTCGAGCAGCCAGAGATTGCTGCCCAAGTCAGGCAAATTCTGAGCCAGGATGTAGGCTTGGTTTCTTATGGACAACGGCCTTACCTGCTGGCAGGCTATACCACCAATCAAACCACTGCGAACGCCACACTACAAACTTTGAGCGATCGCGGCTTTTGGGTCATGTTGGTAGATAGCCGTCGCGTGGTCTTACTCAAGCCTACAGTGACGCTCTCAGCAGATTAAGTCAGGGTTGCGATCGAATGAATCAGCAATCGCTCACTCCCAACTCCTATACGCCACGACCTAACATGGGTACGGCAAACCAAGAAATCGCGACACCTAAAGCAGAACCGACAAAGACTTGTACGGGTGTATGACCTAATAATTCTTTCAGGCGTGCTTCTGTAAACTCATATTGTTCGTGCAGAACTTCGTCAATGATTTGGTTCAAGATCCGTGCCTGCTTGCCCGCAGCTTGGCGGACTCCAGCCGCATCGTACATCACAATAATGGCGAAGATAAAGGCGATCGCAAACTCTGGCGTGGCCCAGCCCACGGTTTGCCCCACGCCAGTTGCCAGGGCTGCTACTAGAGCAGAGTGGGCACTAGGCATACCGCCTGTCTCTACAAGAGCGCGAATATTTAACTTGCGATTTTTAGCAAGTTCAACGATCACTTTTAAGACCTGAGCTACAAGACAAGACACAAGCGCAACGATCAGCACCCGGTTGTCTAGGATGTCGGCAAAGTCCTGCATGTTGGTTTGCTTGGGTTAGAGAACGTCGATCAGATTTTGGATTTTAGATTTTGGATTTTGGAGTTGATACTAGGAAATCTAAAATCCAACATACGGCCACAGAAGGCTTAATGGGTACGGGCGGTGATGAAGTCAGCGATCGCCATCAGTGGTTGGGCTTTTTCACCGTAGGTCGCCAACTCTGACTTGGCCGATTCCACCAGTCGCTGAGCCTGGTTCCGAGATTCTTCAATTCCCCAAAAGCTAGGATAAGTCGCTTTCTGAGCTTGTAGATCTTTACCTGCGGTTTTACCCAACTCTTCCTGGGTTGCGGTAATATCCAACACATCGTCAACGATCTGGAAGGCTAAACCAATATTTTGGGCATAGCGAGACAACCGTTCTAGATCTACTTCTGCGGCTCCTGCCAACAAAGCCCCGGAAATGACAGATGCCTCTAGTAAAGCGGCGGTCTTATGATTATGAATAAAATTGAGCGTTTCTAAAGAGACATCAGGCTGTCCTTCAGACTCTAGATCCACCACTTGGCCCCCTACCAATCCTGCGGCACCTACTGCCCGACCTAGCCGAGCAATCACTTTAAGAATCTGTTCCGCAGGTACGTTTTGGGTTTGCGTAGCAATAAACTCAAAGGCATAGGCTAGTAGCCCGTCTCCAGCCAAGATCGCAATATCTTCACCGTAGACTTTGTGGTTGGTCAGCTTACCCCGCCGATAATCATCGTTATCCATCGCGGGGAGGTCATCATGAATTAGGGACATGGTGTGCACCATTTCCAAGGCGCAGGCTGTAGGCATTGCCATGTCTGCTGTGCCGCCGAGCAAGGTGCAAGTCGCTAGACACAAAATCGGGCGTAAGCGCTTTCCCCCTGCCATCAAAGAGTAACGCATGGCCTCATAAATCTTCTCAGGGTAAACGACCTCAATGGAATGGTCGAGTGCTGCTTCAACCTGAACTTGCCATTCGCTCAGATAGGCTGATAGATCAAAAGGGGATTGCGGTTGGGACAAATGCGTTTCATCAGTCAAGACCATCCCTAGCTCTCTCCTACTCGTCATCTCAGGTTTTCTTCATTACAACTGGTTAGATTGCCAAAGGCTGAGCCATTCAGCTTCTATACATTCTACGGGGCTTGTTGCACGCCTTGATAACGTTGGATATAACTCCACACAGTATTTTGCAGCAACATAGCGACAGTCATGGGGCCAACACCGCCCGGAACTGGGGTAATGGCACTGGCAACAGACTTGACCGAGTCAAAGTGGACATCTCCAACTAAGCGGCTCTTGCCTTCAGCATCGGTGACGCGGTTGATCCCCACATCAATCACCACTGCGCCTGGTTTCACCATGTCAGCCGTAATCATCTCTGGCCGACCGACCGCAGCTACAACAATGTCAGCACTACGGATCACTGAAGCGAGATCTGGCGTTTTGGAGTGGGCGATCGCGATGGTGGCATCGGCTTCTAGAAGCATCAGCGAGATCGGTTTGCCGACCAAAATACTGCGACCAATTACTACGGCATGTTTGCCTTTAGGATCAATTCCATATTCCTTCAACAGCTCCATCACACCCGCAGGCGTGCAACTGCGAAGCCCTGGCTCGCTCCGAACCAAGCGACCTAAGTTAACCGGATGCAAGCCATCGGCATCTTTGTCGGGGTCGAGTTGGTTCAGCAGCGCCACCCCATCCAAATGCTCTGGCAGTGGTAACTGAATCAGAATGCCATCGACTCGCTCATCTTGATTTAAGGCTTGAATAATTTTCTCGAGTTCTGCCTGGGTTGTAGTCGCAGGTAAATGCTGACCAAAGGAGGCCATGCCCACCTTTTCACAGGCTTTCTCTTTACCTCGGACATAGGCAGCACTAGCAGGGTTGTCGCCTACCATCAGTACAGCTAAGCCTGGAGGACGACCATACTGAGCCTGAAGCGACTGGATCTGTTGAGCCAGCTCTGCTTGAATTTTTTGGGCGAGAGCTTTACCGTCGATGAGTTGAGCGCCGTGAGATTGCATCAAAGTTTAAGAAACATCTGTAGTCTAAAGCTGCTCTAAACATTTGTATCGATGCTAGAACAGTGAAGTCATTCGCTTTCTTAGTGTCTCAGATTTGGTTCATCCTGTAATCGTCCACCTCAAATTTCACTTCATTCGTTAGGCGATCGCGCGGCCATCTAGGAGTATTGTGACCATGCTAGGGAAGATCCAGGCAATTCGACTTAGTGCTTTGCTGCTCGTGGCGGGTGTGGTAGGTTGCAGTCCCTTGCCTCAATCAGGGGCTGGAATGCTCAGCCTCAAGCCCAATGTTGATGTAACAAATATTCAGGCATTGCAGCAACAGCAACAAATGGATCGCGTTGTCTATATCCAAGGCAATGTGGTGCGACAAGTGCCCTTAATGCAAAAGCAAGCTTACGAGATTCAAGACCGAACGGGCAGCATTTGGATTGTGACGCAAAACCAAGCGCCTAAATCTGGCAAAGCAGTTTTGGTCAAGGGCAAAGTGCGTTATCAACAAATTCCCGTTGGCGGTCAAAATTTGGGGGAAGTTTATATTGAGGAGCAAACAAAATTGTAAAGCTAGCGTCCTTAGTTATTCATAACCTCAATGACTTTTAATTCAGCTCCGTTGGAAAACCAAGATGTGCTGGGAGTCGTTAGCGACTCTCGTCCCGCTGTTGCCATCGCTATTTTGCATCAAGGCGATCAATTTCTGATGCAATTACGGGATGACATTCCTGGGATTCTTTACCCTGGTTACTGGGCCTTTTTTGGGGGGCATTTGGAACCGGGCGAAGCTCCAGAGGACGCGATGCAGCGAGAATTGCTGGAAGAAATTGGCTACCAACCACCCGTACTATCAAAATTTGGCATTTATGCCGACGATAAGGTGGTACGGTATGTTTTTCATGGGCCACTTACGGTTGGGATAGAGGCTCTAGTTTTGGGCGAGGGCTGGGATTTTGGTTTCTTCACGATCGAAGACATCAAACGAGGCGATCGCTACTCAGAAATTGCTCAGCAAATGCGTCCCCTTGGCGCACCCCATCAGCAGATCTTGCTCGATTTCCTTTCACATCCGTGCAATCCCTAGCAACGCTCTCGCTTTAGTTCTGCTACAGTGGCTAGAGCAACATAGTTCCGAAGATTCATGAAGTCGCGATCGCCTCAACCGCAACTGGCGAATCTACCAGACTATAAGGTTCGAGAAAGCCATAAAGCGAAGCATGTTAACCTCAAAATCTCCCCCCATGATGGGTTAGAAATTGTCGTCCCTAAAGGGTTTGATCACCGTCGCATTCCCGAAATTCTGCAACGCAAGCAGAAGTGGATTAATAAGATTGCTCAGCAATTTGAAGCACACCAAGAGTTTTTAACTCCCACTGCTGCTGATCAGCAAGTGGCTGAGATTGTGCTGCAAGCGATCGCGGAAACTTGGCAAGTAGAATATATCCCTACCCCTGATCCTCACGTCACCGTAACGGAAAAGTTAGGGCAAAAACTACAAGTGCGAGGGGCTGTTAATCATACAGGGCTCTGCCATCAAGCGTTGTGCCAATGGCTCGCTCACAAGGCTCGTACGCATCTTGTGCCTTGGTTGCAAACCGTCAGCCACGAAATTCAACTACCGTTTGAGAAAGCGTCAGTTAGAGGCCAAAAAACTCGTTGGGCTAGCTGTTCCCAGCAGAAAACGATTAGCCTCAATTACAAACTGCTGTTTCTGCCGCCTGATGTGGTGCATTATGTGTTTGTGCATGAGCTGTGCCACACCATCCACATGAATCATTCCGCTGCATTTTGGCAATTAGTGGGAGAAAAAGACCCTAACTATGAGCTATTGGATGCTGAGTTGCACAATGTTTGGCGCTATATCCCCGTGTGGGTTGAGCATTAATCAATGAAATAATACTAATAATAGAGAACAACAATAGACCAATGATGTTAATGGCTATTCCAATTCATGTGGCTTTCTGATCGAAGTTTAAGAACTCCGTCAGCATTTTCTATTGCGGCACTTATGGAGAGAGCTATAGGAATAAAAGCAGCAACAGAGATCCTTGTTTGACCAATATAAATTTGTCTTTTTAAGATTGAGTGAGTATCAAGTAGTTTATCAAGTTTTTGACTGTAGGTGTAAAGATACAGTGGTTAACGCTCGCAAATTTAATTCATCAAAATCAAACTAATTTACTGAATAAAGTTAGAAATATTTTTTATGGTGCGATCGCCCACGATTTTACTAAAGAAGGAAGAGCGATCGCTGGGGATTCAGAGAATAAGGTTCAGTAGAATGATGGCAGAGTCTTTCCTGAAAGCATCATGACCCTTCAAGAGTTAGAAACCCAACTCCAAGCATTGACTCCAGCAGAAAGAGCTAATGCGATTCAAATCTTGACTCAAACTTTGAGCACACGTTCTCAGGGTATTACTAAAACTTCTGGTGTTTGCGGCGGAGAAGCCTGTATTGCGGGAACCCGAATTGCGGTCTGGCTACTAGTCGAAGCACAACAGCTTGGACTCAGTGAAGCTCAATTATTGCAGGATTATCCTCACATCACAGCTGCCGATCTTGTCAATGCATGGGCGTATGCTGATGCTCATGCTGAAGAAATTTCAGCAGCAATTCGCACTAATAACCAGGTTGCCTAACCAATGGCCCGATTGTATGCCGATGAGCAGTTTCCTCGCTCAGTGAGTGAGCTTCTTCAGACAATGGGGCATGATATTTTGACGGTACAGGAAGCTGGCAATGCTAATCAGGGTATTCCTGATGAAGACGTGTTAACCTTTGCTATTCGTGAGAATCGCGCAATTTTGACCTTGAATCGGCAAGATTTTATTCGGTTGCATCGTATTACGTCTGAGCATCCCGGAATTATTGTTTGCACTAATGACACCGACCGACCTCGAATGGCAGCTCGAATCAACGAAGCGATCGCAGCTGAAGCATCCCTGCAAAAGAAGTTGATTCGAGTCGTGCGGCCTGCAACTTAAGAGCGATCGCCTTTCAATTACACCTGATTACAACGAGGGGGAAACCCTTGCGCTAAAGTCAGTAAAGGCTAGTGCGTATTGTTGAATTTATGACCGTGTCTCCCGCTGCATCTGCTGTTCCTGACCCCACCAATGGCTTACCAGAGCGATTAGCCAAGCATACCGTTCGCTACGCCGATCATCGCTCCGTGAATCGGGAAGAGTTGACCCCGATGTTTCGGCAGTATGTGGAGGTGAAGGATCAGTATCCTCATGCTGTGCTGCTGTATCGCGTGGGCGACTTCTTTGAGTGCTTCTTTCAAGATGCGATCGCTGTATCACGGGAGTTAGAACTGGTACTGACCAGTAAAGAAGCAGGCAAAGAAGTCGGGCGGGTGCCGATGTCTGGCATTCCCCATCATGCGCTCGATCGCTACTGCGCTCAGTTGGTAGAAAAAGGTTACGCGATCGCCATTTGTGATCAAGTCGAGGATGCTGCTGAAGCTCAGGGATTGGTGCGCCGAGAAGTGACTCGCGTCCTCACGCCTGGAACCGTAATCGAAGATGGCATGCTGAATGCCCGTCGCAATAACTTCTTAGCCGCAGTTGTGATCGCTGGGAGTCATTGGGGATTAGCCTACGCCGATATTTCGACGGGGGAGTTTTTAACTGCACAATCGAGTGAACTGGATCAACTGACGCAAGAACTGATGCGGTTGCAGCCTTCAGAAGTGTTGATTCCTACCAACGCCCCAGATTTGGGTGGGCTGTTGCGTCCCGGCGAAACTTCAGAGCATCTGCCTGATTGCTTGCCAACCCAGTTTTGCTACACTCTGCGATCGCAAACTCCCTTCACGATTGGGGAAGCTAAGCCTCGGTTGATGCAGAAATTTAAGGTGCGATCGCTAGAAGGTTTGGGTTGTGAACATTTGCCTTTATCGATTCGGGCGGCAGGGGGCTTGTTGGAGTATTTGGAGGACACGCAGAAGGAAACTCAGATTCCGCTGCAACTCCTCCGCACTTACACCCTGACCGATTACTTAATCCTCGATCATCAAAGTCGGCGCAATTTAGAAATTACCCAAACTGTCCGGGATGGCACGTTTCATGGTTCTCTCCTGTGGGCCTTGGATGAAACGGTGACAGCGATGGGTAGCCGCACCCTGCGCCGTTGGTTACTGCAACCATTACTCGATATAAAAGGAATTCAAGCTCGCCAAGACACGATTCAAGAGTTAGTTGAGAATGGGGCGTTGCGAGAAGATTTGCAGCGCTTACTTCGTCAAATTTATGACTTGGAGCGACTGGCAGGACGGGCGGGTTCTGGGAGGGCGAATGCACGAGATTTGGTTGCTCTAGCTGATTCTTTCGAGAAGTTGCCAGAGTTAGCCAGTTTGGTGGCGACAGCGCGATCGCCTTATCTCAAGGCATTACAAACCGTACCCCCGCTCTTGGAGCAATTGGGTCAAAAATTACACGTACATTTGGTTGACTCGCCCCCGCTATACCTCACAGAAGGCAACCTGATTCGTCCAGGTGTAGAGCCGCAGTTGGACACCATGCGCCAGCAAGCCGAAGACGATGTGCAATGGCTGAAAGATTTAGAGCAACAGGAGCGAGAGCGTTCAGGGATTCCGACGTTGAAGGTCAGCTACAACAAAACCTTTGGCTACTACATCAGCATCTCCCGCGCCAAGGCGGAACAAGCACCCAAAGACTACATCCGCAAGCAAACGCTGACCAACGAGGAGCGCTACATTACGCCAGAACTGAAAGAGCGCGAAGCTCGGATGCTGACGGCGCAGGAAGATCAGAAACGGCTGGAGTACGAAATTTTCTTAGGGTTGCGATCGCAAGTTGGAGAACAAGCTGACTTGATCCGCACGGTGGCGAAAGCGGTGGCAGCGGTAGATGTGTTATCTGCTCTGGCTGAGATTGCGGTTTATCGAGGCTATTGCCGCCCCCAAGTTGCTACAGGTCGAGAAGTCACGATCGTTGAGGGTCGCCATCCTGTGGTGGAGCGATCGCTTCCGGCAGGCTTTTTTGTGCCCAATTCCACCGAGTTGGGGCAAGAAGTATCAGGCACTGTCCCTGATTTAGTGATTCTCACTGGACCTAATGCCAGCGGCAAAAGCTGCTATTTGCGGCAAGTTGGACTGATTCATCTGATGGCGCAAGTGGGGAGTTTTGTGCCAGCGCAAGCAGCAACATTGAGTGTGTGCGATCGCATCTTTACCCGTGTGGGGGCAGTGGATGATCTAGCCACAGGTCAATCTACGTTCATGGTGGAAATGAATGAGACAGCGAACATTCTCAATCACGCTACACCGCGATCGCTGGTTTTGCTGGATGAAATCGGGCGAGGCACCGCGACCTTTGATGGGCTCTCGATCGCATGGGCTGTGGCTGAGCACTTAGCTACTGAGATTCGCGCCCGCACCATTTTTGCCACCCATTATCACGAACTCAATGAACTCGCTTCGATTCTGAACAACGTGGCGAATTATCAGGTGACGGTGAAAGAGCTACCCGACCAAATTATCTTTCTGCATCAAGTACGACCCGGAGGAGCCGATCGCTCTTATGGGATTGAGGCAGGCCGTTTAGCTGGTCTCCCAGCCTCAGTCATTCAGCGTGCCAGACAAGTGATGGGCCAGATTGAGAAACATTCCCGCATCGCGATCGGATTACGTAAGGGTGGTCAAGTAGAAAATCCTAGCCGAGAGAAAAATGGCAACCCATCAGAAGCCCAACCAATTGAGCAGCTCGATATTTTCGGTCCTTAGTCTTGCAATTTTTTGACTTCTTTATAAACACTTATTCCAATCTGTAGCGCTTCATTTAATAGTTGGCCATATTCATTGGCTTGGCTGTTGACCTCAAAGGTTCTGAGGGTGAGGAGATTATTCTCGATATTGGCAAATAGCTCATGGCGACGGGCAATAAAGCTTTTGTGTTGTCGCAAGATTTTTTCTGTCATTAAGGCGCAAACTAAACTTTCACGGGTAATTCGGAGCGCTTCTAATACCTCGCCTCGATTAATTAAATTTGCAGGCAAATGACCAACAGCCGCTAATTTATCAATAATCTCAACTGCTTTGATCACTTCGTTGTATTTGTCTACTTCATCCAGCAGTTTTGCCAACGGAGCCAAGCTTTTTTGCTTACTCCACAGGTATAGATTCCACCCCAACATGAAAGTAAAAGCAACACTTAAGTTAATAGTGAAAAACTGCCAAGCTTGATGCACTTCTCCTACTTGAGTCGAGTTTTGCGTCAGAATAAAGCCAACGGGTAGGGTGAAAACTAAAATCAACACAAAAACCGAAGCTTCGGTGACACAAAAGAAAAATAGTTTTTTTGAGTCTCGCCATACAGAAGGGCGATAAGTGCCGCCAAAAATCCCTCCGACAAAAATATCGTTGACATCTAAACCACTTAAAGTTTCTATCTCTCCTTCGTCAATCTTCAAAGCTTTGAGATCAGATTGCATGGTGGCATAGCCCTTATCCTGATTAATGGCTTGGATGGTGCGATCGCAGAAAGCAATTGTAGTTTCAGTTGATCAAAATCTCCAACAGTGATTGAATCACGCTAAGGTAAAAGTTGCCTTCACGGGGACGAAAGAGTTCAAAAGCTTGTCCCGGAGCCCCAAAGAAAGGACGAAGTGTCCAGGCCAGTTGACAACCTACAAAAGCATATAATCCTAACCAGAAGCGCAAGATATTAGTACGAGTTTTGACTGCTGGATCTATATTCTTGTAAGATTTTTTATTTAACTTCTGGTCTGCGTCCATTACCACAAAATCACTTTCAGTTTTGTCCTCAATTGGAGGAGCTGAAGCAATTGGAGCAAGTTCTAGTTGCTCAGACTCAGGCCGCATAATTTGGTAGAGGTAGGAGATGCCGATAAATCCCGTAAGAGCGAAAATTACTACATTTAACAAAATAAAGAATTGATAATTGCGAATCGTAATTAGGAAAAACAAAGTTACAGGAGCAAAGCTAAATAACAAGACAGCTGTAATGGAGATCGCTGTCAGCAGCAATGCTAAACTCTGTTCAATACTCTGCTTCGAGCCAAAGAAGGCATTAAAAAAATAGAGTGTTGGCAAACAAATAATTAACGTAATCAAATATAAAGCAGGCAATTTAATTGCAGAGGCGAAAACTTGTAGGGGGCTGGCAAAAGCGCCAATAATTCCTCCATAAATTGCTAAAAAGATTGCGCTAGAAATAAGTAGAGCGGTAATTTTGGTTTTAAGGCGGGCTTTATGATGAATTTCCTCAACAAAATTATCGCGATCGCGTAGCAGCGTAATTAATACTGTGAAGTAGTTCATATTGTCATGCCAGCTAAAATTAATAATGTGGCGAGCAGGTCAATTTTTCTTAGGAGCACTTGAGCTTAACGAAAACCTAAAACTTCTAGAATTGACTGAATCACATTCAAATAGAAGTTTCCTTGCATATCTCGAAATAGTTCAAAGGGTTCTCCGGGTGCACCAAAGAAGGGTCGTAGCGTCCACCCCAATTGGCTACCTACAAAGGCATAAAGAATGAGCCAAGATTGTAAAATTTGTGTCCGAGTCGCTTGCCCTGCCAGATCCTGATGAGACAAAGCTTGGAGACCGTGATACAGAAAATTAATTCCTAAGAAGCCTGTAATGCCAAAAATGACCACATTGAGTAGCTTGAAAAACTGGTAGTTAGCAATCGTGGCCAAGAAAAACAAGGTAACTGGAGCAAAGCTAAAGAGCAAAATACTGATGATTGCTGCTGCACCCAACAAGACCACAAAGTGTTGTCCTAAGGTGAGTTTGGAGCCAAAAATTATGTTGAAGAAATATAGGGTTGGTAGACAAATAATCAGAGTGATTAGATAGAGTGCTGGTAGTTTTACCGCAGAGGATAGCGCTTGCAAAGGCCCAGCAAATGCTCCAATCACCGCTCCATAAATAGCAAACAGAATAGAACTAGAAATTAATAAAGAGGTAATTTTGCTATTAAGGCGAATTCCTTGGCGCACCTCATCAATAAAATCTTTGCGATCGCGCAACAGCGTAATCAGCACCGAGAAATAGTTCATAAATTCACCCGAAAGGGGGGTCTGCCTAACTACACGGGTGTTGCTACGAATTACGGAAAGGATGAGGCTGGTTAATTAGTAAGGGATTGCTAGGACAAGCGATCGCTATTCGTTCAGAGATCTACTGGTCACAGTACCAGTTCAGCCAAACCCAGGTAGTAAATGCCTTCGGGAGTAATCTTGAAGCGACAAGGCAAGACTTCTAGCCCTTTAGTAACCGCTTCGCGTAGCAGTTTGCCATAGGTCGGATCGCGATCGTCCCCTGAGGCAAAATGTGTGCAGTCTCCTCGATTGATGAAATAGAGCATGACTGGCCTTATTTCTGGGAGCAGAGCAGCCAACTCACGGATATGTTTTTGGCCCCGTGTTGTCACCGTATCTGGGAAGCGGACCAAGCGCTCGCCCTCGCACCAAGTGGTACTTTTCACTTCCAAGTAAATGGGACGTTCTAGCTTCTCACCCGTGAGCAGAAAATCTACCCGACTTTTTTCTTGACCGTAAGCCACCTCCAACCGGATGTCGCTATAGTCTCCCAGTTCAGGAATCAGTTTATTTTCTAGAACCAGCTTGACAATACGATTGGGCATGGCAGTATTGACTCCTACCCAAGTTGGCTCATGCTCATACACCTCAATCAGTTCCCAGGTGTAAGGTAGCTTCCGGGTGGGGCTATCACTGCGCGATACATACACTGAGCTACCCGGTTTAGAGATGCAACTCATCGGACCCGTGTTGGGGCAATGAGCGGTAATGACTTCACCGCTAGCTAACTCGATGTCCGCGAAGAAGCGTTTGTAACGCTTGAGGAGAATGCCTGGGTAGAGTGTCGGGTACTGGTAGATTAAAGCGGTCATCGGTATGAAATTCGAGTGAACTAGAGCTTTGACGCTGGTTCACTTTTCGCAACTTCACCATCTTGACATAGACTGACCAGTTTGCTGCTTTCCGCTGGAGTCGGGCCTTCATGGCTTTCGCCGCCAGAGCATAGCCGCCATCTGCGCCATCAATAAAATGCACCTGTTGCCCATTGCGCTCAAATACTAAACAGGTCATAAGGGCGCGATCGGACAGATGGACTCCGTGCACCAACTTGCCCGCTTTATATTCAGCCTCCAAATAACAATTCAGTTGCTCCCGCTGATCGGCGGTGCCCGCAATTACCATCCGCAGCATGTCATCAAATTTGCGGTAGTCCGTCGCTGCGGTCACAATTTGCTTATAGGTTCCCCAGTCCACGTCTCCCAGCTTGATCCGAAACTTCATGAAGAACCAGCCAAGAAAATTCTCCAGCTTTTCCTTGAGCAAATAGATTTGTTGGTATAGCCAGGACTGGGATAGCGATCGCGCCTTTGCTTCCGGTAACAAGTTTTGATTCCGAAATGAAAGCTGAAGATTATCAGTGCCTATAGGGTGAAAATCCGTATCTTCACCAAAAATTTCTTGAATTTTCTGAATGACTGTCTGATACGTATGCTCTTGCTCTCCTTTAGAACCCATTGCCAGCACTAAAATGCTGAGCACTTCGCCACGTTGGTTAGGAATATCTTGCCAACGACACTCCAGCCCTGAAAAATCAGGTTGTAGGGGTTGAGTTGCGGGTTTCAGCTGATAAGGATTATTAGGGATATCCTGCTTTACCATCTCAGTGGCATAAGTCAGGCCCCCACCTGTAAATATTCCTTGATTGTAGTTTTCTGAAACTTGCAACTTGGCCACTTTAATTTCAAAGCCAGCTGCTAAAACATCAACTACTGGAACCAGCCCTACTCGGAGGTCTAAGCCAAATCTTGTCTTGGCAGCCTGTTGCGTCGCTAGCAGGGCTTGCTTCGCTTGACTCAGCAAAGCTGGGGGAATCAAAATAGAAGCTCCATCGCCCCCAAAAACAAAGGGAATCTCGGCAGATTTAGCAACGTTGAGCACAGCCACAATTGAGCAAGCACCCAACAGATTGACATCTTTATAACGGCCTGCTTCTATGGCCTGGGTAGAACCCACAATATCTGTAATTACCACATGCCAGTCGTAGGGCAAATCTACAAAATTGTGAGGCTGGGTAATCTCAATAAACTGCTTGAGGCGGCGGAGCTTGGCATAAAACTGCTCGGTGCTCATAGGCTAACTCTGCCTTAATTTCCGTACTAGTGGCATGACTTAAGCACCCTAAAGAACTGCTTGCAACAGTTCAACATCTCCAAAGCTTGAGGGAACTGAGTTGTTAGACTCTTTTGGTTCGCCTGCAAGTTTGGAGATGCGATCGCTAGACCTGTAGATGAATTCAGTATGACTTTGTTTTATTAGTTCTTGTACTGGTCTTTGGCCTAACTTACTACGCAAAATCGCTGAGTAGCCTACAAACCATTTATTAGAACCATTCACTGCAACCATACTAATGAGGACGGTAGTAGGAATGGCGGCGTTCCACAAGATTGATCCGGGCGGAACTGGCCGATTCGCGATTAAATAGGGGATGCACGTTCGTTATCTGTAACTATTCGTGTCTGAAACTAAAAAGCCTTCTCGTTCCCTCGCTGGAATTGCTGGGATTGTGGCTGTGGCCACGATGATCAGTAAAGTGTTTGGATTGGTGCGTCAGCAAGCGATCGCCGCTGCGTTTGGGGTGGGTCCTGCCGCTGGAGCTTACAACTTTGCCTATGTGATCCCAGGGTTTCTGCTGATTTTGTTGGGTGGCATCAATGGCCCGTTCCATAGCGCGATCGTCAGTGTGCTATCCAAGCGCAAACAAAGCGAAGTTGCTCCGATTGTAGAAACGATCACAACTTTAGTGGGGGGGTTGCTGCTACTCGTCACCATTGGCTTGATCGTGTTTGCCGATCCGCTAATGCATTTGGTAGCTCCCGGTTTATACATCAGCCCAGAGGTGGCGCAGGCGCAAGGGGTTACTCCAGAGCAATTTCAAGTATTGACTCAAACTAGGGCGATCGCGATCCAGCAGTTTCGGATCATGGCTCCGATGGCTTTACTGGCTGGGTTGATCGGGATTGGCTTTGGCACCTTAAATGCCTCAGATCAATATTGGTTACCCTCCATCAGCCCTCTGTTCTCTAGTGTGACTGTGCTGATCGGGATTGGCATCTTGGCATTCCAAGCGGGTTCCCAAATTACTACCCCCCAGTACGCCATGATCGGAGGAATTGTATTGGCTTGGGGCACCTTGGCGGGGGGCGTTTTGCAATGGCTAGTGCAGCTACCTGCTCAAGCGCAAGCAGGTATGGGCGGCTTACGGCTGCGCTTTGACTTCCATCGCCCTGAAGTCAAAGAAATAATCAAAATTATGGGGCCAGCTACCTTTTCCTCAGGCATGATGCAAATCAATGTCTGGACGGATTTATTCTTTGCTTCGTTTTTGCCTCAAGCAGCAGCGGCAGTATCGGCTTTGGGTTACGCGGGTTTGTTGGTCAACACACCTCTAGGCATTCTTTCCAACATGATTTTGGTGCCTTTGATGCCTGTGTTCTCGCGGCTCACCGATCCGGCGGATTGGCCCGAATTAAAGGGGCGGATTCGTCAAGGCTTGTTGCTGACTGCGGTGGCGATGCTACCTCTCAGTGCCATCATGATCGCGCTGGCATTTCCGATCGTACGGGTGGTGTATGAGCGCTACGCCTTTGATGAATCGGCTTCCCGCCTCACAGCATCGCTCTTGATTGCCTATAGTGTTGGCATGTTTGTCTACTTGGCGCGAGACGTGCTGGTGAGAGTGTTTTATGCCTTAGGGGATGGCGATACTCCCTTCCGGATCAGCATCATCAACATCTTTTTGAATGCAGCCTTAGACTTCCTGCTCATCAAACCTTTTGGTGCGTCTGGCCTAGTTTTGGCTACTGTTGGGGTCAACATCACCTCCAGTATTGTCTTGTTGGTGATTCTGCATCGTCGCCTACATGGTTTGCCTTGGCGGGAATTGAGTTGGCCGATTTTAGGGTTGGGTTTGAGTAGCGCGATCGCCGGAGGTGCTTCTTGGGGAACCCTGCAAGTCTGCGAGCGATTTCTGGGCACTGAAGGACTACTAACTCAACTTCTAGAACTAGCGTTAGCGGGTACAGCTGGCTTAGCGGCATTTGGCCTATTTGCAACTCAGTTACGGTTGCCAGAAGTTGATTTATTTGTCGATCGCATTCGCCAGCGCCTGCTGAGACGTTAACGAACCAGATACTAACAAACCACAGAGGGCACGCTGGGTGCCCTTTATTTTTAGCAAATCTCCTACACGAATGGTTAAAGTCCCGCAAGCTAAAGCCTGGGGCTATCAAAGCCAAGCCTGCCGCCGCAGCCTATAAACTCAAGCAATGAAGCCGCGCAGGCGGTCTTGGTTCTTGTAGCCGCGACTTCAGTCGTTAGGCATCATGTAGAGAATCTAGTCTTACAGTTGATCCTGATACTTCTCTATGACATCCATCAGTGTGACTTGGCACTGCATGGGCAAAAGATCTAGCAGGGGTACTTCACGACGACCGCCCCCCAGTTTGACTGGCATGCTGCTAAGGACTTGCTGCACTCGGTTTTCATCTGCTGAGTTTGAGGTCAGCAAGGGATAGAGCTGCTCTGCCAGAGGTGTGCTGAGGTGAGCATCGCCTAAGTAAAGGTGCCACTTGGCGATGTCCATATAGATGTTTTCGCCAATATCAGCGGCAAGGGCTTCTAAAAGCTCGGTTGTATTGGTTTTTGCCATGATAGTCATTTCCTAAATGCAAAATGGAGGCTAAACCAGCTAATTTAGCCAGATTCTGCCTCCATTCTAATCAACCCAACCTGCAAGAACGTTGCTCTATGGTTTGGTCGATTTTGCACTCGTTTTTTTAGGCTCAGCAGTTCCGGTAGAAAACTGAGGATTGTAGCCAGAGTAATCCGCGATCGCAGAAATATAAATTAAGTGTACTAACAGTCCTACAGCCCAAGCTCCAGTGACCCACTTAGACCAAGGCCAAGTTTCAGCTTCTAGGGTGCGGACAAACCACATGCCAGAATTGCTGGCAGCAAAAAGTCCCACATGGACTGCAAAATTCATCCGGTCGTCAAGACGGCGATAGGCAGGATCGCGGCGGTCTGGTTGACGAGGCCAACGAGGCGGCATAGAAAACCCTTTAGTAAGTAATTAAGCGTCAGAGTGGCTATTGTAATCGATTAAGCGCTGGATGACTGGGACTGGGACTGAGAGGGTGGCAGTTTGGCAGTGTTCTCGGTACCGCTGAGCAGTTGTGCCTTCATTGCAGCCAACTCTTCATCTACCGTGTCACCCCCTTCTAGGGAAGCAAACTTCTTTTCTAGATCATCTGTGCCTAGTTCCGCGATCGCCTCTGACTGTGCTTCTAGTTGCAATACTTTCTCTTCCATGCGCTCAAACGCAGACATGGCGCTACCCGTTCCCACGCGACCGAGCATGTCATTAATTTGCTGGGACGCTTTTGCAGAGCGAGCCCGGGCAATGTACAGGTCTTTCTTGGTTTTGGCCTCAGAAATCTTGCTTTCCAAGGCCAACATATTTTGCTTTAGCTTGGTGACAACGCCACTTTGCTGGTCTAGCTGCGATCGCAAAGCTTCAGCAGTTTCTTGATACGACTTACGACGAGTCAAGGCTTCCCGTGCTAAGTGATCGTCCCCTTTTTGCAAAGCGAGTTGCGCTCGTTGATACCACTCATTAGAGGTGGATTGAGCTTGGGCACATTGTCGTTCCGTCCGCTTCTGAGTGGCGATCGCCTGAGCAACAGCTTGTCGCAGATGAATCAGGTCTTCCTGCATGTCCAAGACCGTTTGCTCCAGAATCTTTTCTGGATCTTCTGCTTGCCCAACCAAGCTGTTGATGTTGGCTCGAATTACCCGCCCAATGCGGTCCAATAAGCCCATACAGATCTCCGTCCACGTTGCTACAACAAGCTTGGTAGGCCGCTAATGTATCAACCACAAAAATGCAGTTTTTAACGGTTCCAGCGGAACATTAACCTCAATGGTATCGTACCTTTTTAGTTCCTAAGCGAACCGAAAGCAGGAAATTAGTGCTGTTCGACCTTGGCAGGAATTCCTTGTTTTTCTAGTTCTTCTGCTAAGGCTTCTGCTTTGCCAGCTTCATCAAAGGCTCCTAACTGAATGCGGGCACCATCCGAGAAGTTTCGTACATAAGCATCCGGAATTGCCTTCTGAGCTTCTTCTAGCGTGGCATCCCCACTGTACTCAGTCACCACCTTGTAGTCGTAGGCGCTATTAGCTGCTGGAGCGGGGTTAGCAGCACTTTCGGCTTCTGGTTCAGCGGCTCGTGAGTGAGGTGCAGGCGGCTCTGGGGCGGCCACTACAGGGGCAGGTTCTACTCTAGGAGGTTCTGGAGCAGGTGCAGGCTCAGGCCTATATCGTTCAACGGGTGGCTCAGCGGCAGGTGGGTTATAAGCAGGTTGGTTGTAGATTGCGGCGGGAGGGGGTGCAGGTGCGATCGACAGAGGCGGTGCTACAGGCTGCACGACATAGGGAGCCGCAGCACGAGATGAATTTGTTTGAGGAGCAGTTGTCGTGGCTCTAGCCCCACTTACCGCCTTACTGGTGTTCGGTACCGCTGTCACCTTAGGCACCGCTACAGATTTACCAGGAGTGGCTGTAGTCTTGCCTGTACCCGAATTAGCCTTAAGCGTGCTCAAGCTACCCAGGTTCAAATCGACAAATTCTTTAGAGGCTAAGTTCGGTGAATTTGGCAGACCCACTGCTTCTGAGCGATTGGAGTTGCCACTCGTAGAATTAGTAGTTGTAGTGGATGGTGCAGTATTAGGCGATCGCCCTGCCCCTTGGCGTGGCCCCAAAGGATTCATCAACAGATAGCCTAAGGTCGCGCTAGATAGTAAAAGTAGCAGCATTAAGCCCAAACCTAGTGGAGTGAGTAGGTTTTGCATAAAGCCCCGCTCAACTCTGGCGACGGCTTCTTCTTCGGCTAAACTGCGTAACAGTTCTTCTGAAGACTCCAAGTAATCATCTGGCGGCATTCGAGTGCTAGCCAAGCTGATCAAGGGGTTAGCTTCAGAGTTGTGGGTTTCCGAAGGAGGTACTGCTGGTGCTTCTGGTTCTTGGACACGAGGTAGAACTGCTAGCTGGGAAGCAGGATGGGTACGAGCAGAAGTAAAAGATGATTCCGAGCGTGGTTCCTGACTAGGTGACCAGGTAGGTTCAACAGGTGGTGCAATGGGTGTTGTAGTAGATGGGTTAGCAGTAGCGGTATCAGTACTGGTGGAAACTCCCGAATTCATCGGCTGAGGCTGAGTTCTACCCCCTACCGCGCCCACAGAAATCAAGTCCAAGGTCTTTCGAGCTTGCTGGCGACCTAGACCCCGAGGCGGCGGTACAGAGCGACCTGTTCGCTGACGCCGATAGCGCACCAACTCCTCTTCTAGGTGCACATCTAAACTGCCTAAGGCCGTTTGCAACACAGAATGTAAGGATTTGTTTTGCTGGGATTGATTTGGGGATTCAACCGAGGGGCGTTGACTCATTACAGGATTCCTACCATCTTGACTAACCGCAAATTTTTCAAGGGGGCGTCCCTCAACTCATGACATTCATTGCATTCATAAACCTGTGCAATCCACCCTGGACTGGTTTGGTCAAAGCCTAGCTCTAATCTTGTCTCAGACGCAAGCTAGCTCTAGCTAGCCCTATCGATCACCACTAAATCACACACAACTAGCTTAGGTGTCAGGGTGAATTAGTAGATGCATCGTATAGTACTGCTGTTGATTTCGATCCTAAAGTAGAGAACCTTTAGAAAAAGGGTATACGATTTCTTACCGAGATTGGCAGCATGGCTTTTGAATCCCTTCATCATGTTTTAGGCAGCTTCGAAAATCAAGGGGGATGGCAAGAGCGACAGCAGTTCAAGCGCTTGTTGGCTTATTGGCCAGAAGTCGTAGGGCTAGCGGTTGCCAGCCAGACAAAACCAGTGGCAATTCAGCGGGGCGTGTTAAAAGTAGCCACTTCTAGCCCTGCCTGGGCCCAAAACTTGATTTTTGAGCGGCAACGAATCCTAGAAAAGCTCAATACTCGGCTAACCATCGAACTCACTGACATTCGTTTTTCTACCGCTCAATGGCACAGTAGCCGGAGAGAAAATTCTGCTGCTGCCCCTGAGTCAGAAGCCAACCCTTGGCAAGACCATCCTAGCCATGTAGCTAGCCCTCAGGCGCTCAATCCATCACTGCCACAGGTAGCAGCGCCAAAAGACCCTCAAACCGCGTTTCAGGCTTGGTCGGCGTTAGTGCAACAGCGATCGCAACATTTACCCGCTTGCCCCCGTTGCCACTGTCCGACCCCACCCGGCGAGTTGCAGCGCTGGTCTGTTTGTGCCCTCTGCGCCGCGCAACAATGGCGGGGGTAACTCGTCACTCTTGCAATGGGTGAATCCAACTGATGAATCGTGTAGCTAGTGAATTGAGCCCTGCATCTGGGTATCACTAAGTATGGGCGAACCACTCATTTCATAGCTTTTGGCCTGATTCGGGACTTGGAATAGCCCAGGTTGTAGATTGCCTTAAGGTACGTTGCACCTGTCAAATGGTTGACTTTTTAAGCTCAAAAAGTGACTGACGACCCCTGACTTTACTCGAATATTGGAGCTGTTTAAATTCGATTGGTTATCCTTTCCCTTGATCCCCAACTATTTTTGAGGGAAATCAGCTCGATTTGTTCAGGGCCAAAAAGCTGTAAATTTATCTGGTTTTAACAAGATTATAAAGATAATCTAAAAGGCGTTTTTTATCATGGATCGCTGAAAACCAGATGGAAAAGCGATCGCAGGTGTCCGAATCAACGCCCTCAAAAAAACTCTGGCTTAAAAATTAAAGACAACAGGTTACCTCCCTAAAAAATCCTTCTATGAGAACCATAAACCTCGAAACATCAGCATGTCGCCACTGTCGGTACTACACCCCCGAAGGGCGACGCGGCGGCTCTTGTCAGCAGCTAAATGTACCTGTTCGAGGCGCTTGGAAGGCTTGTTCCTTGGCGATCCCCCCGTTTGCGCCCTCTTGGGAGAATTCTGAAGAGATTATGAATTGGTCAGAAAGTACGTTAATCCTAGGAGATGTGATCTCATTGGATTGTTCTCCAATTAATTTTTCTGAAAGAAAAGATGATTTGGCGGTGCGATCGCTAACCAAATGATTCATTTTCTGTTCAATACTTGACCCGTAAAAATACTGAACCAATCTCGTTTTCAGATTAAATTTGGATTTCAAGCAATCCTTATTGGTTAATTTGTGATTGAAGCTTGAATGAAGCGGCTACAACAGCGACATAAGAAACTTAAGCTCAAATTTGCCATAGCGTGACGATTCAAATTGGCAATTGCACTCAAGCATTCGATTCCAGTCAAATAAAAATTAAAAACCGCGCTCCTGTACAGAAAGCGCGGTTTTTAAGTCCTTAAATTTTAGAATTGAGGCAATGCAGCTTAAGGTAACCAGGGGTATTGGCGGAAGTTAGGTTGACGCTTTTCTAAGAACGCTTCTTTTCCTTCAGCTCCTTCTTCCGTCATGTAGTAGAGCAAAGTCGCATTCCCAGCTAATTCTTGTAAGCCTGCTTGGCCGTCACAGTCTGCATTAAAAGCCGATTTGAGGCAGCGAATCGCGATCGGACTTTTCTCTAGAATTTCCTGTGCCCATTGGATGCCCTCCGCTTCTAACTGTTCCACAGGCACCACACAATTCACCAAACCCATTTCTAGCGCTTGGGCCGCGTCGTACTGACGGCAGAGATACCAAATTTCGCGGGCTTTTTTTTGTCCTACTAACCGAGCTAAGTAGCTGGCTCCAAACCCACCATCGAAGCTGCCTACCTTCGGCCCCGTCTGCCCAAAAATGGCATTATCTGCGGCGATCGTTAAATCGCAAAGAATGTGGAGAACATGCCCACCACCGATCGCGTAACCTGCTACCAAAGCAATCACTACCTTGGGCATGGAGCGAATCAAACGTTGCAAGTCGAGGACGTTGAGTCGCGGTACCCCTTCATCATCTACGTAACCGCCTTGACCCCGCACACTTTGGTCACCCCCGGCGCAGAAGGCATATTTACCATCTGTATGCGGTCCTGCCCCAGTGAAGAGAACGACTCCAATCCGGCTATCTTCACGGGCATTGGCAAAGGCATCATAAAGCTCAAACACCGTTTTGGGACGAAAGGCGTTGCGTTTGTGGGGGCGGTTAATGGTAATTTTGGCGATGCCATCCGCTTTGTGATACAGGATGTCTTCGTAGGTTTTGGCAACTTGCCATTCAACTTGCATAGTCTGTGCGTGAGTGTAAACAATTAGGCCATCTCTTATCCGGCGTTGAAGTTCTACCCTGAGATCAAGAAATGGCCTAGGCTCAGTGGTGCCATTTTAGAGCAATTTCACCAACGGACTCTGACCAGTCAGGCCTACGAAGATACCGATAGGCTAGTAGAAAATTGGTTGGCAATATCAACTAAGAGCGGCAGCTGAAATTGTTCTGGCAGCAGAAAATCTTTAATAGTGTTTGAGGCTTCTAGGTCGTCAGGTTCTGACGAATAACCATTCGCTAAAACCGCCACCTCAGAAGTAGATAGCGACAAACGGCTGGCGATCGCCTGTAAATACATACTCTCCCGCAGATCTACTTCACCATCCGCTGCGGCCATTTTGTAGCCTAAGCCAATGAGCAATACCTTTTCTGACTTAGAAAGGAGTACTGTGAGCTTGAGCAGCTCATTCGGAATGATGTAAATCTGATGCCGCTGCACTCCAGTGACCAGTTGTTGTGCCAGCTCACGGGTTTGGTCATCCAACGTCAGAAACGAGTTAAGCGTCTGCTGCAACTCTTGCTTCTCGGCATCTGCGATCGCCCGATCTACTAGCATGACGCCTAGGAGTACCGTGACCAAAGCCGCCAGAAACACTAGCAGGGGATTTAACTTGTCCTGCTGCAACTCTTGGCCCGTGATGCGGCAGAGAAGCTCTAGGGTTTCCGCGCTGATTTGTGATTGATCCATGCCTGAGAACCGTTGTTCGCCTTCAAGAGTAAAGCTGGGGTGCTTAGTTTTGTCAATTTTGGCAATTAGAGGCAAATTTTGCTAAGTGAGTCCGCCGCCAAGCACTGTCTGCCTTGCGATCGGTCCGCACCTCCAGCACTCGGATGCCGCTTTGAGGGAGGGGGTTCAAACGATCCACTAACTGGGGCCAGGTTTGAATTAGTTCATACTCCACCCCGTAGGTTTGGCAGAGTGGCGCGAAGTCAACTGCTTGAGGGGTCGCAAAGAATTCTTCAAACACCTGCTCAAACTGAGCGATCGGCAGCATCTCGAAAATACCACCGCCATTGTTGTTGACTACAATAATGGTCAAATGCCCTACCAGCTTGTTTCTGAGCAAAAATCCATTGGTATCGTGGAGCAGCGCTAAGTCTCCTGTCAACAGAACACTGCTTTGATTACCATGCGCCACCCCTAAAGCGGTAGACAACGTGCCATCAATACCGTTTGCCCCCCGGTTGAAGTAAGGCTTGATCGCTGTATTGCCTGGTTTCCAGAAAAACTCTACATCCCGGACAGGCATGCTGTTGGCAATAAACAAAGGCGCACCAGGGGCCAAATGCTGGGACAACAACCAAGCGACTTTGCCCTCAAACCACGCTTCTGTATCTGACATCGTTTGGTCTAGCTTTTGCCGCACCTGCGCCTCAGCACTACACCAATCCTTGAGGTAACTATTGGTAGACCTCACCCCGCCTATGGCACCCCTCTCCTGTAGGAGAGGGGATGGGGGAGAGGTTTGACTATATCCAGGCGGCAACAGCGGAGCCAACTGCTCGATCGCCAGCCGTAAATGAGTGGTGTGACCATGCAGCGGATCTAAATTGCGATCGCTCGGATCAACAATCCACTGCTGCGGCTGTACCCTTTCTAGCCAGAGCCGCAACTCTTTACTCGTCGGCATTTCTCCAATCCGGATCACCATCTCAGGCGCGAGTTTCGCTGCTAAGCGCCGATTCCGCAACAGCAAATCGTAGGTAGAAATCAGATTGTGATTGAGATCCGCGTAGTTTCTCAGCGGCGACAAGCCTTCCGTCAGCACAGGCCAACCCAACGCCGCCGACAGTTGTGCCACCGCTGTACAGTACTCCACAGGCGATCGCGGTTGAGCAGGGCCAGCAACAATCACACCCCGTTCGCAAGCTTGCCAAGTCGTCAGCGGCAACTGAATATTGCTCACCCCAGCCGTATCAACCTCCGTCATAGGCTGCACTGCTGCAAAAAACTGAGCCGAGTCAAACTGCGATCGCCCCCCCTCCACCGCCGGATCAGCAATCGGAGCCAACGGGTCACGCAAAGGCAGATTGAGATGCACCGGACCCGCCATAGGCCAAAGCGATCGTTCCCAGGCATAAACCATCGTTTGACGCAGATACCGAAGCAAACCCCCATCTAAAGCAGGGATCGCTAACTCCGCATACCAATTGGGAAAGTTCCCAAATAACTTTTGCTGATCGATCGCTTGCCCTGCATTGCAATCGCGCAACTCTGGGGGCCGATCCGCCGTTAGCACCAACAACGGCACCCGACTCTGCCGTGCCTCAATCACCGCCGGATAAAAATTTGCCCCCGCCGTCCCCGACGTACAAACCAACACCACAGGCAACCCCGACTGCCGCGCCAAGCCTAAAGCAAAAAACGCCGCCGATCGCTCATCCAACACTGGAATTGCTTCAACCTCAGGGTGCTGAGCAAACGCGATCGCCAATGGCGTAGACCGAGACCCTGGACAAACCACCGCCCTCCTCAAACCTAGACGAGCCAACGTTTCTGCCAGGATCGAAGCCCAAACAGAATTTGTATTACTGAAATCAATCGACATGGGGCAAGGAGGAAGGATGAGGGATGAGGGATGAAGGCTGAAAAATGCAGAGAACTAGGTGATAAGGGGCAAAAAGGTTAAATAACTGCGATGCAGTCAATTTCGACTCGAACATCCTTAGGAAGGCGAGCGACTTGAACACAGGCCCGGGCTGGTGCAGTAGCTTCGTCAAAATGGCGAGCGTAGATGCCATTAACCGCTGCAAAGTCATTCATGTCAGCCAGAAATACTGTAGTTCTGACCACATCTGCAAACGTTGCCCCCGCTGCCTTCAGGATAGCCTCTAAATTCGCCATCACCTGTTCCGTCTGCCGCACCACATCACCCTCACCCACGATCGCCCCCGTTTGAGGATCAAGCGCGATTTGACCCGCCACAAACACCATCTGACCACTCGCCGCGATCGCCTGATTATATGGCCCCACCGGAGCGGGAGCCTGCTCTGTCCGAATTACCTTGCGCGTCATATCCGTTTAGCCATCATTACGAAACCAAGGCATTTTCTCATAAGTGAGGAGAGAGGGGTGAGGAGAGAGGGGAAGGGATGAAGGAGGAAGGAGGAGGGATGAAAGGGCAGGACAGAGGGGAAGGGATGAAGGAGGAGGGATGAAGGATGAAGGATGAAAGGGGAGAAAACAGGAGCTGGAAGCCAGAAGGAAGAAGTACGTAAATTTGTCCCAGTATCGAAACACCCACACTCAACCTCGTCTGGAGGGGGTCTGGGGGACGCAGCCGTCCCTCAGCGGGAGTTTGAGGGCAGGTGCTCTCAAGGCTCGGATTTTAGTCAAAACCCAAACACCCACAAATCAACCCCTTCTCAAGCCCCACTAACCCAAACGAGGCCGCATCCCATAATGCCGATACCGCCAATAATCCCGCAAAATCCGATCGTGATCAAAACACAAATTCTCAGGCACCCGCCAAGGCTCAAATAGCGCAATCCCCTTCGCATCATCCCCCGCCTGCGGCTCTCCCTTCGCCACCGCAATAAACACCACACTCAGCGTATGTTTACGAGGATCGCGGTTAGGGTCCGAATACACCTGAAACTGCTCAATCAACTCAACCGCTAAACCCGTTTCCTCCTGGGCTTCCCGTCGGGCAGCTACCTCCACAGGCTCCCCATAGTCCACAAACCCCCCTGGAATGGCCCAACCATAAGGCTCATTCAGCCGCTCAATCAGCACAATCGGGCGATGAGGGCGATCGCTCATCTCAATAATGATGTCAACCGTGGGAATTGGATTACGGTAGGTCACAGGTTTCAACTCCTAAAAGGGAGGCAGAAGTGATTCTACCAAGGGAAGATTCCACTAAGATGAGGGGTGGCTACACTGACAGAGTATTTTTTGGAGGCAAACTTCTATGCCCTTTCCCCGTGCCAGTGGTATCCTGTTACATCCAACGAGTCTACCCGGTCGTTATGGCATTGGTGATCTAGGGCTGGAAGCGCATCAGTTTATTGATTTTCTAGCTCATAGTGAACAACGGCTGTGGCAAATACTGCCCCTTGGCTCTACGGGTTATGGCAACTCTCCCTACATGAGCTTCTCCACGATGGCAGGGAATCCGTTGCTGATTAGCCCTGACATCTTGAGAGACAATGGTTTCCTCAGCGAAGAAGATCTGCGCGATGTCCCCGATTTCCCGCTAGACAAGATTGACTTTGATCGAGTGATTGCCTGGAAGATGCCTTTGCTGCGGCAAGCTTGCGAGAATTTCAAGCAGAAAGCCAGCCCGATTCAGCAAACAGAATTTGAAGGATTTTGTCGCGGCAAAGCCAGTTGGCTAGAAGACTACGCCTTATTTATGGCGCTGCTGGACGCTCAGGAAGGCGGGAGCTGGGTGGAATGGCCCGAAGAACTGCGGTTGCGGAAGCCAGAAGCTTTGGATCTATGGCGAGACAAGCTAGCCGATGAAGTCTACTTCCAAAAATTCTTGCAGTTCGAGTTCTTCCGGCAGTGGCGAGAGCTAAAAACTTACAGTAATGCTCAAAACATCCGGATTATTGGGGATATCCCCATTTATGTCGCCCACAATAGCTCGGACGTTTGGGGCAATCCAGAAGTATTTCAACTAGACTCAGAAACTGGACAGCCGACAGAAGTTGCAGGCGTACCACCGGATTATTTTTCGGAAACGGGACAGCTTTGGGGCAATCCGCTCTACAACTGGAGCCATCTGGAATCCACTAACTTTGCTTGGTGGGTGGAGCGAGTCCGGGAAAATCTGGCCCATGTAGATATGATTCGGATTGACCACTTCCGGGGCTTGGAAGCTTACTGGTCAGTGCCTGCGGGTGAAGAGACGGCAATTAACGGGGAGTGGATTAAGGCTCCGGGCTATAAGCTGTTCGAAACGATTCGGGATCAGTTGGGCAGCTTGCCCATCATCGCTGAGGACTTAGGCTCGATCGATCAGGCTGTGTTGGACCTCAGAGACCATTTTGGCTTCCCTGGCATGAAGATCCTGCACTTTGCCTTTGGCAGTGATGCCAAGAATACCTATCTGCCGTTCAATGTAGAAGCTAATAGCGTCATCTATACGGGCACCCATGATAACGATACGACTGTGGGTTGGTATCAGCAAGCTCCAGATTATGAACGCGATCGCCTGCACCGCTACTTGGGCTGTACTGGGCCTGATGGAATTGCCTGGGACATGATTCGTTTGACGATGAGTTCGGTGGCGAATCAAGCGATTATTCCGATTCAGGACGTATTCAGCTTAGGGACTGATGCTCGGATGAATGCTCCTGGTACCGCAGAAAATAACTGGGCTTGGCGCTTCCGAGGCGAGGCACTCACGGAAGACTACAGCAACCGCCTCAAAGAGCTGGTTTACATCTATGGTCGTCAAGGAGATTAGGGCCATTAGGAGCGATCGCCTCTGGCATAAATACCAAAGCTTCCATCGTGTCAGCTTCTTCACCTATCCGGTATGGCCCCGTTATGAACAGATTTGCTTTGCTGAAGCAGTTGAGGTGTGGTTCGGTAGCGGTTGCTTGTGTGGTTGGTTTGGCGATCGCATCTTGCCAAAGCTCTAACAATCCTGACGGTGCTAATCAATCTCCTGCTGCTACTGATACTGCCAATGCCAAAGGGCTGAAGCTGGGAGCCTTACTACCTGCCACAGGTGATCTGTCTGCGGTGGGGCCACCACTTCTGGATTCTGTTTCGTTATTAGTGCAAACCGTGAATCAATGCGGTGGAGTGAATCAGGCTCCTGTGAGTTTGGTGTCGGAAGATGACCAGACTGAACCTGCGGCTGGTGCGGAAGCAATGGCCAAGCTGGTGGAAGTGGATCGAGTTGCGGGGGTGGTGGGTTCTTTCCCTAGTAGCGTTTCGAGTGCAGCGGTGGATGTGGCAGTCCGCAACCGAGTCATGCTAATTTCTCCCGCTAGCACTAGCCCAACGTTTACGGAACGAGCTAAAAAAGGCGATTTTCAGGGCTTTTGGGCGCGGACTGCTCCACCCGATACCTATCAGGCTCAGGCTCTAGCTAAATTGGCCCAGCAACGGAAATACCAGCGAGTTTCGACGATTGTGATCAACGATGATTACGGCGTGGGGTTGGAGCGAGAGTTTACGCAAGCTTTTAAGCAGCAGGGTGGCACGGTGGCTGGTGAAGACAAACCTGCTCGCTATGACCCCAAAGCAACAACTTTTGAATCAGAAGCCGCGATCGCCTTTGGTAATAAACCGGATGCTGTTGCGGCATTTATCTACGGTGAGACAGGCAGCTTGTTCCTCAAAGCCGCTTACCAACAAGGGCTGAGCCAAGGGGTGCAGATTATGCTAACCGATGGTGGCTATTCCGAGGACTTTGCCGAACAGGTCGGTAAAACCCAGGATGGTAAATATATCCTGGCAGGGGCGATCGGCACGATTCCGAGCGCAGATGGTCAAGCTTTGGCCGCTTTCACGAAGCTCTGGCAACAAAAACAAGCTAAACCCATAAGTGCTTTTGTCCCCCATGCTTGGGATGCAGCAGCGCTTTTAGTCTTGGCAGCAGAAGCGGCAGACAACAACACGGGCGAAGGAATCAAGAGCCAACTCCGGGAAGTGGCTGGCCCGTCTGGAACGCCTGTAACAGATGTCTGCGACGGTTTGGCCCGTCTGCAAAAGGGTGAGCAAATCGACTACCAAGGTGCTAGCGGCAATGTAGACATTGATGAGAATGGCGATGTGGTCAGCAGCTATGATGTCTGGACAGTCAAGGATGACGGCACGTTAACGACGATTGGCAAGGTGAATCCTGCTGAGTAGGTTTAGTAGAGGCGATCGCTTTTGTCTTGAACGTTTTAGGCAAGGGCGATCGCCCTTATGATTGTAGAGTTGTCTGTAACTAAAAGAGTAAATAAAGCAATACTATAGCTTTATTTCTATTTAAGGTATCTAGAATAAAACCTAACGTAGAAGTGATGAATAATGAAACGTAAAATTCATCCAAAAAGCTTGGCGAATTTGACTCACATGGGTAGGCCACCAATTCATGGCGAAGCCAAGCAAGGACGTAAAGTGAGAGTCACACGTGTTGGATGGTCTGGATTACAGGCAATAGCAGCCAGGTTGGGATTGTCAGTCTCCGAACTGTTGGAGCAGTTGGGGCGGGGGCAGTTTGAGGTGCGTCAGGTTGATATGCCTTGAACAGTATTAAAGCGCTGAATTCTTGGGCTTAAGGCAAAGCCACATTTTGGTATTTACTAGGATTTATGACATTTTTTTTCAACTTTAAGAATTGAAGGGATATGCCTGTGGAAAATAATAAGTTATGAAATTAATTATCGCTATCGAAAGCTAAAACCTCTACAGATTCTAACCTTTATTCTTTCATTAATAGCAATAGTTGTTGCCAATTTTTCGGATACGCAGTCGTTTTTTGTAGATTCAAATCCTCTAGTTTCAAAAAATTGGTTTTCTAGATTAAGTCCAGATGCATCTTGGAAAATATCAGTTTTTATTATTGTATTTCCAAGTTTAATTTCTTATATTCTCGATTTCCTAAACAAAAGAAAAGAAGCCGAAGAGTTATCAGAAACAACTAAAGATATTATTGTGCCAGCAATAGAAAATGAACTGAATGAATTAGGCACGAGGATCACAAAAAAGTTTAATCTAACTGGCAAAGTTCGATTGTCTATCTTTTTACCCGTTAGAACTGGTGTACTTAGATGGAGACTCCAAATGGTATGCAAGACCAAAAATATTGATAAGAGAGAATTAGAAGCAAGCTTTATTTTGAAAGAAGGAGGTATAGGGTATACTTTTCTTAAAGCCAGTGAGTACCACGTTGAGTTTGTTGATACATCCAATAGGTCTAAATTCCCTAGTACCTACGTAACTTTATCTTCCGTTAACCAAAACTTAATAGATACAGGGATTAAGGCAATTATGGTAGTCGCAGCATTTCAAGAAAACTCTATTTTAGGGCTACTCGCAGTTGATACAGATGAAATTCTAGATTTAGAAAAAATGAAAACCAATAATGTCCATCAATTGGTTTTGAGTTGGATTATTGATAGAAGAAAAATTATAAGGCTCTTGTGGAGAATGAAAAACAATGTCTGATAAGCTACCTGACATTCCTCTAAGAAGCTTTATTTTAATTGGTAGAAAGACTGATGGAAGTGCTGAGACATTTATATACAAGGAGGTTCGTGAGCAAAGTAAGAAGCAGGATCTATGGACTGTTCTTGCTAGCCCAGCCCTTCTGTTGAGGAGAAAAGCAAGACGAGGTCATCTGCGACTGCCTCAAGCACTCATCAAAAATCAGAAGCAAAAAGACTGAGCGTAAGCAAAAGAGACTAAAACAAAACCTCAGCAAGTTAATCGCTGAGGTTTTGTTATTTTTGCGAAATTTTTAGCTTTAATTAGTAGTAGTTAGCTCAGCATTTGAACGGATTTCAGTTCTCACGTTCAAATCGACCTTGCATGCGGTTCTCTACATATTCGAAGCGGGGAACTGAGCGTCCTTCATGCTGAACATGCTCCTGAAACATGCTTACGGGCCTTAGCCACAATTGATCATCACCAACCCGTCGATAAATCACAAGTTCTTCTTCAGTTTCCGAGTGCTTGCCAACTCCCATTACCTCGTAAGTCTTGCCTTTAAAGTGTTCATATCGACCTAGCTTGACATTGCTCATTACGTAATCCCTATTTAAGCTTCCAAGATAGCTAACTTCATATTGCGATCGCTACCACCTCTTCAGGATCGCCCAGTGATTCTCCTCTCGACAGCGGCAGGACTGCTTCATATGGATATAGAAAAAGCAAACTAAAGATAGGGTTGAGGAAGAGTCATGTCTTTAGTCGAATTACTGCAAACAGTGCCTGAGTTTCGCTGTGAGGATGAGACGCGGCAATGAGGACAGAACACGCCAGCGAGTTGGTCGATAGTGCGCAATTTCTTCATCACTGTGGCCCATTAGTTGGGCTTTACCTCAAGTGCTCAGGCAAACCGCCAACTTGCCAACCAAACTGAACGAGTTATGCTCTTTCTACAATAAAATAACCCTGCATACACGATGACATCAGGATCTCTTAGAACTTAGCGAGGAAAGGTGATCCTCAGTTAATCGCTTTTCTCCTGCCGTGAGAGGGTGATCGCTTCTATGTGGCTTTAATTAAAAATCCCTCTAGCTATCCAACCTTAGATAGACATAATTGCCCAAAGAGCAAAACCCAGGATTGATGCAGCCGAAATGACTGGGTGCTAAATTCAGGACGTTTGCTGTTTATTTTTCAGATTGTCTATGCCCTTTCCCAGAGCTAGCGGCATCTTACTGCACCCCACCTCATTTCCCAGCCGATTTGGGATTGGTGACTTAGGCCTAGAAGCCTACCGCTTCATCGACTTCTTAGCCGACAGCGCCCAACAACTTTGGCAAATTCTACCCCTAGGGCCGACGGGCGAGCCTTGGAATTCTCCTTACCTGTCGTCCTACTCTTCAATGGCAGGTAACCATCTGCTGATTAGCCTGGAAGTTCTGCGGGATAAAGGACTCCTCGCAAAAACAGACTTAACCGAACTGCCAGAGATGCCCCCATCCGTAGACTTTGGCAAAGTGCGGCAGATCAAAATGCCTCTGTTGCAAAAAGCTTGGCAGAATTTTCAGACGAACGCTTCAGCCGTACAGCAAAAAGAATTTGAAGGGTTTTGCAAAGGCACAGCTTACTGGCTAGACGATTACGCCTTGTTCATGGCATTGAAAGAGGCCTTTCAAGATACCAGTTGGCCCACTTGGGAACCCGCGATCTCCAAACGTCAACCAGACGCGATCGCCCAGTGGCAAGACAAACTCCAAGCCGAAATTTGGCTGCACAAATTCCTGCAATTTGAGTTTTTCCAGCAATGGTCAGCGCTGAGGAAATACGCTAACTTACGCGGGATCAAAGTAATTGGTGATATTTCTATTTACGTGTCTCAGGATAGCGCCGATGTCTGGGGTAACCCAGAAAACTTTTGCCTCGACCCTGAAACCGGAGAGCCTGCGTTGATGGCGGGAGTCCCACCCGATTACTTCAGTGAAACGGGACAACTTTGGGGCAACCCCGTATATAACTGGGAGCGGTTGCAGCAAACTGGGTTCAAGTGGTGGGTGCAGCGGTTCCAAGCTCTGTTCGACTACGTGGATATGGTTCGGGTTGACCACTTCCGAGGCTTCCAAGCTTATTGGGCAGTGCAGCAAGGTGAAACCACCGCGATGAATGGGGAGTGGATTGAAGCGCCAGGGGAAGCTCTGTTTGAGACCCTCCAGCAGCAGTTCGGCCAACTGCCTGTCCTGGCAGAAGACTTAGGTGTGATCACGCCAGAAGTGGATGCCTTGCGCGATCGCTTTGGTTTCCCCAGCATGAAAATTCTGCAATTCGCTTTTGGTGACATGGGGGACAAAAACTTTTTGCCCTTCAGATATTTGCCTAATAGCGTGGTTTATCCTGGCACCCACGACAACGAAACCATTGTGGGCTGGTTTAATCGCCTCTCACCCAGCGATCGCGACATGGTTATTAACTACGTTGGTTGTTTGAGCCCAGAGGGGATCAATTGGGACTTTACTCGCCTTGCTCTAGCCTCTGTCTCTAATCAAGCCATCATTCAACTGCAAGACGTTTTGGGCTTGGGGAATGAGGGCCGCATGAATGATCCCAGCGACAATGCAGGCAACTGGACATGGCGATACGAGGCAGATGCTTTGACTCCAGAAGTCCGCGATCGCCTCAAAAGCATGACCGAGTTGTTTGGTCGTGCCCCTCAAACTCAGAGTTAAAAGCCAAAATTCAGGTTGAACCCACAATGAGTTGGCCCCGTTAGTTAACTGTATCCAACTCGTTGTGATCCGCTAATTAAGAGCTAGCGAATCGCTACCTGGTCAGATGGAGCTGAAAATACGGCAACATTCGCAGTGTTTCGAGAGCCCTCTATGGCATCATCCACGATATTTGAGGGAAGTTGAGCAGCATTCGCATTGGCTTCAAACGTGACTTCTTCGACCGAGCCAGGATCACCTAGCTGCTTGGCTTGTTGCTCATTTAGCCCGACCAAGACACCCCCAGCATTACCCGCCCGCAGTGTTAGCTGTTCATCTGCCATCCAAACTCGCTGGGTGCCTTCCGGCAAGACGCCTTCGAATTCAGTTTTGCCGTCAGTCACGACCCGAATCCAAGATTGCGCTTTTAAGATCACGCTGACTCTGACGGGCTTGTTAGCATTGTTGACATTGTCAGCATCTGGGGGAGCAGAGAGTAGACCCGCTAGCCCTAGAGTTGTAGATCTTTGCTTACCTGAAGGAGTGGCGGTTGTTTTCGCAGGGTTAAAGGGGCCAAAAACCTGATTAGATGCCACTGGGCTAACTGCTTGTCCTGGTGGTTGATTACCCGATGGTTGATAAGCCTCTACATTGGCCAGCGTCGGCCTAGTAGAACGGTTCATCAGGTAAGACAAGCTATTGACTGCAAATACAATTAAACAGACGTAAACAACGTATAGATGGACGGGACGTAATTGAGCTGCGGGTAGATGACGCCAAGGCTGCTGGACAGGCCGCAAAATTGGTGTAGTGGGGAATGAACTCGCAAACGCTGCCCCATTGATCCCCAAAGCATCGGCAAACTGTTTAATAAAGCCCTGAATATAAACAGGTTCCGGTAATTCCTCTAGTTGACCTGATTCAATGGCGTTGAGGAGACGCATTTGGATCTTGGTTTTGGCAGCAACTTCCTCTAACGACATCGACTGTTTTTGGCGAAGCTGGCGTAAGTGAGACCCCATCTCTTGCAGTATTTCGATTCGTTCTTGCTCTTGTTGTAGGGCTGACTTCTTCATACGCTACGCTCCTTGACGTCTGCTGCACAGTTATAGTTTTGTTTAATGTTTTGTTTATCCATTGGTTCTAGGAACCAGTAGATCGTTTAGGACTAATAGTTTCCGTCTGTAAAAAATTGATTTCAAACTCGCTGAGGGCTCGGTAGTGACCGGGAAGGAGTTGTTGGAGTTGAATCGGTCCAATTGCTATCCGATGTAGTTGTAGGACTGGATGCCCGAGTTGTTCGGCCACTCGGCGAATTTGTCGATTTCTACCTTCGTTCAGCACGATTTCTAAGTGAGTTTTCCCCATTTGCCGCTCTATTACACGGACTTGTGCAGGTAAGGTTTTGCGATTCGATAAGACAACTCCCTGACGCCATTGCTGCAAAACTGACTCGGAAGGACGGCCTTGCACCCAAACATTATAAGTTTTGGGGATTTGATGACGAGGGTGAGTCAGATAATACGTTAGTTCACCGTCATTGGTTAACAGTAAAGCCCCAGTAGAGTCAAAATCTAGACGACCAACAGGATGCAGACCATGCCCTTGTTGTAGATCTTCAGGAAGTAAATCAAGCACTGTAGAGCGCTGCCAGGGGTCATCACAGGTTGAGACGACACCAGCAGGCTTGTGGAGCAGAAGGTACAGGTGTTGAGGCCGCTGAGCAGGCTGGATCGTGACTCCATCCACCTCAATGCGATCGCGTTGAGTATCCGCTTTCTGGCCTAGTTGCGCTACAGTACCATTTAAGCGCACTCGCCCATCTTGAATCATCTTCTCAGCATGACGACGAGAAGCAATGCCCCATTGGGCCAGAATTTTATGCAGCCGTTCTTCCATAGGGGACTGCTCAGCAGACTATGCGTTCGTTGATATGTACAAATATTACAGGAAGATCGGCCTGAGAAACGAGGCTCAGCCTTTTACCAGCGGATGAGGTTGTTGGCAGGGTAATAAAACCTGCAACCACGCTCCTCCAGTTTCGGGATGGTTGTTGGCACTGACCGATCCTTGATGTGCCTCCACAATCTGTCGGACAATGGCCAGCCCTAATCCACTACTACCACTCCGTTGAGCTTCTGCTTCAGGGGGGGTGAAGTTGTGTATCTGTCCACGCTCGGTAGAAACTGTCAGGCTCTTGTTTTTTTCTGCCGCGATCGCTTCTAGAGAGGCAGCCCCATCGCTATTCTGGCTATTGGAACTGGAGGCTCCCAGGGGAGTTGAGTTTGGCACCTTGATCCGTTTGACGGCGGTTTGTCCTTCTGGAGCAGAACTGGCCCCGGAAGGACGCGATCGCGAAGGGTCAACTTGATAAAATCTGTCGAAAACGTAGGGTAGAGCGCTTTCAGGGAAACCTGGCCCCGAATCAATCACTTCCAAACAGATCTGCTGGTTAGGTGGCTCTGCGGGCTTGAGAGTGGCATCCTGAACACTCACCTGCACCCTGATTTCCTGTTGGGGAGGGCTGTATCTGATACTGTTATCTAGCAAATTGATTAAGACCCGGAAAAGTCGAGGACCATCGGCTTGAATCAAGACCACTTCAGGGCCTCGGTAGAGCAGGTGTAAATGTTTTTTGCGAGCTAGCGGTTCTAAGCTGAGCCAAGCGGACTGAATCAGCTCAGAGAGATTGAGGCTGCTGAGATTGAGGCAGTAAGGCGCACCTCGCTCAATTTGTTTTAGGTCTAGTAGGTCTTGGACTAAATTACTCAGGCGAATGGCTTCGTTGAGTAAGCGATCGATCCAAGTCCTGAGGGGTGGCTCTAGTCGAGTTTGTAGGGTTTCAGCTACTAAGCGAATGGAGGTCAAAGGCGTTTTTAGCTCATGGGCGACGTCTGAAGTCCAGCGATCGCGTTGCTGTGCCAGGGTTGCGGCTTCTTGACGGTTTTCTAGAAAAACTCCGACTTGCCCTGCTAACAAGGGTAATCCGCAGGCTCGTAGGGGGCAGGTTGGTTGGCGGGAAATGCTGGCGGGATCGGGACTACTCAGGTGAAATACCCACTCGCTATGACAAGGTTGCTGAGCATCACGGGTTTGCTCAATCAGTTGATCGAGTTCGTAAGAGCGGACTAATTCCAGCAAGAGGCGAGGTTTGCTGGATTCCCACTGCTGGATGCCTAGGATCTGCCGCGCTTGAGCATTACACCAAATTAATTGATTATCTTCATCCACCTGTACATAGCCGACAGGGGCGCTAAAAACGACCTGTCTCCAGGTTTCAATTTCTCTTTCGAGCTGTTGACTCAGGTGTTTTTGGTGGGCGATCGCGAGCGTTAAGCGGGAAGTCAAAGAAGTAGGCGATCCCAGAATCTCCGACTCTAGTTCTCGGACCAAAAAGTTCAGTCTGCGGTTCAGCCGGAGGCGATACCACCCTAGCAGTGCTAAACCCAGTGCCAGTCCAAACAGAAACCCTAGGAATTCCACAGTTGCGGTAATTGCGATCGCAGAGGGCAGTAATGTCTTCGCGTAGCGTTTCTACCAAAAATTGCTGAATCTAGTGTCATCGGCGTTTTCTAGCTCCTAGCTTTAGCCAAACCGATAGCCAAAGCCTCGTACCGTCAATAGGTATTCCGGATGACTAGGGTCAAGTTCTAGTTTTTCCCGTAACCAGCGGATATGCACATCCACGGTTTTACTATCTCCCATAAAGTCAGGCCCCCAAACTCGTTCAATGAGTTGTTCGCGCGACCAGACTCGCCGGGGATGAGTCATGAATAGCTCTAAAATCCGAAATTCTTTAGGTGAAAGATTAATTTCTTCGCCTCTCACCGTCACACGACATTCTTGAGGATAGAGGGTAATGTCTTGAAACTTGAGGGTTGTTTCGTGGCTCGGAGGCTGCGCATGACGATGACGACGGAGTAAGGCGCGACAGCGAGCGATCAGTTCTCGCATGCCAAAAGGCTTGGTGAGATAATCATCTGCCCCAACTTCTAGTCCCACCACGCGATCGGTTTCGCTGCCTTTAGCACTGAGCATGAGAATGGGGACGCTGTTGCCTTCATGACGAATCAATCGGCACAGATCTAGCCCGTTGATGTAAGGCAGCATCAAATCGAGGATGACTAAATCTAGCTGGGTTGCTTCAGCTTCGCTGCCTGTTTCGGATTTGAGAGTCAGCTCTAAAACACTGCGCCCATCTTCCGCAACCAGAACCTCATAACCTTCTTCGGTTAGCGCTAGAGCAATCGTCTCACGAATCAACTCTTCGTCTTCGACAATCAAAACTCGTCCCAATTTCAAGTTAGGTTGTGCCCTAGCCGCTTCTAGCGATAACATAGTTGCCATTTTTTGCAGTTATTTTTGGGGAACCCAGGCTGATCTTATCACTGGTCTCTTAGGCAATTAGCGATCGCATATTGATCACATATTTCTCTAGAGTTTATCTAGAGAACATTCATTTCGCGAATCAACCACCGACCGTCACGGCGTACCAAGTTGTACTGCACTCGGATGCTGTCACTGGTATAAGACGAGCTGCGATCGAGCTGACCGTTGACATAGAAGGCCGCAGCCTCACTCACTTCGGCATCCACTCTGGCTTGATTGGGATCAACATCGCTCATTTCGACGCTATCAATAGATCGGATGGCATGTTGGTACTGCCGATAGGAATCACTGCGTCTGTCGTCTGCGGCTTGTTGTTGCCACTGAGTCAAGGCAGAATCAACCAAGATTTGGTTCAACTGAGCGGTGGCGCGATTAGGACCGAGAGCAGCTGCTTTGGTCGATAACCAAGTTTGAACCACCTGCTGAGCTGCCTCCTTAGTCAAAGGCCCTGTGGCTGACTGAGCAACAGTTTCCGGGTCGGGAACGGCAATCAAAGGTTGGTCGAGCGAGATCATCGGTTGATTGGCTTCCAACTTGGGGCCACGAGCGGCCTGTAAGCTACTGAAAGCTTTGGTGGTTAGATACCCTAACGCTCCCAGGGACAAGAGGGCAATCACAAATAACAAAACTGGCTTGAATTTGCTAGGTGATGCTGCACCTGTGCCACTACGACGGGGTGGTAGATCCTCTGGATCGGGAACACGGAATCCATTGGCCACTTGACCCCGCGATCGCTCCCTAGGCGGTTGTCCTGCTTGAGTTAAGGAAGTGGGACGTTGCGAATCATTGGTACCACTCCCACCTGTGACCACTACGGAGGTGGCAGGCGGGTTAGAAGTTGTTGGGTTTCGGCTGGAGGGGGATGACGTTGGGTTAATGCGCTCTGGCTCAGCTGGCCCTGTTGCTGGAGAAACCGTAGTAACGGCACGAGTGGCAGGAGGAACCCTAGGGTCTGTCTCTACTGCTTGCTGCAAGCGGGTATGGACGGCAGATTGCGTAGGAGGATAGCTAGTCGTGGTACGCCAGTTAGCCGCGTGACCTGCTGTCGTAGGGCTAGACTGTCCATTGCTTCCAGCTTGGGTGGCAGCCCCCCAGCCATTTTGGCTAGAAGCGTTGGTAGGAGAGTGATTTGGCGACTCGTTAGGAAGCTCCTCTAAGTAGGCTTGCACTTGCTCGTCGGCAAAGTAGTCTTTCAAGGAAACTTGCTGCTGAGCTAAGTCTCGGAAATGAGGAAAAACTTCCTCTTGCAGCCAACGCTCACTGTAGAGACAAAGACCTGGCAACAAGTCTGGCGAACTTTGAGAGTTTTCTCGGATGAAGACGAGTGGCTCGTAGTCGTGGCTCAGCTCTAAAGCGCGGCTCGCTTCCTCAGTTTGACCGAGGAGTAAGGCGCAAACCGCTTGCTCTAAATGCACATCTTGGCGGCTACCCAGGCGCACTAGCATTGACTTTGCCCGTCGGATGAGGGCTGGCTCACGTTGAGCAAACCCTTGAGCCAGCAAAGCATAAACCGCTAAATAGGTCGCCACCGCCGAAGGACGACGCGCTTCTTCTTCAAACAGAGTTTGTTGCTCGGCTGCACTCAAGTAACCGCGCAACTGCTGAATGAAACGCAGAAAGTCGTCAATGTTGAGGCCAGATTGATCGGTGCCAGTCCCGTCGATTCCACCACGCTCCTGCAACATTTCTCGGAGCAAACGGAGTCCTTGGCGGCGCTCGGTTGTGCTTTCTTCCGGTAAAGCAAGTAGCTCCAGAACGCGATAGGGCCGTAACTTATATAAGTCAGTCTGTACTTCGCCCCGGACAGTTGCAAACAAACCTTCGCGTAGTAACAACTCCTGCCCAGCTTCAAGGGATTCTGCGGCATTTTCATATTGGCCCTGTTGCCACTGCTCTCGCCCTAGTTCCAAGCAAGCTAAAGCAACGGTTAGGATGATATCGGCAAAGACAATGTCCGGTTCGCCAAAGCGGCCATTCTTTAAATTGCTGTTGTTGCTGAGATAGGTACGCCCCAGTTTCAACACCAACTCATACTCACCTAGCTCCAACCAAATCAAGAGAGCCCCGACGAGTTGATCGTCGTGAATATCAATGCTGGGGGTGTAGGGATCGCTACTGGTGTCTGTTGATTCTGGGGTTCTAGTTAACGAGGTGCCAGGGCGATCGGGCTCAAGCTCGTAGGTTTTGGCGAGGAAATTAGCGTCATAAGCCTGACGTTGATCCGGATCGGAGAGAACAGCATAGGCTTCGTCAAGCAGCTGCTTTCGGGCAGCGATCGCTGCCTCAGAATATTCACGCCGAGGAAGTTGCAAGGCGCGATCGCGATGAGCCTGTTGCAACTGTTCAGCAGTGGCCTGGATTGGTAGGCCCAAAATTCGGTAGTAATCGAGCGGAATTCGCACGGTTCACTTCCCCAGCGGCAAGAAATAAGTATTAATCTGTGACAACCAATAAAGTTGCCAAGATAGTGCCACAATCATAACCCGTGACCCTCATTGGGGGAGTGTACCAAGATAAGGAAAAATTTGCGCCAAGTAATATAACTTTTATATAAGTTTTAACAGGTCAGCTCAGGAAACTCCAATCAACGGCCCCTTTGTCAGTAGCATCTGCTTTTTGATTCCCATAGGTTAGGCAAGGGTGACAAAATTTGATTTTTGGTTCCGGAGGACGCTATTTTGATTCAGGTGCTAGTGGCAAAACGTCAACACTTCAGCACCTCAAAGATGCGGTGTGCAGCTTCGCCCGGTATTGCCAAAACACTGAGAGCGCTATGCCTTCGTTGTAAGTAGACTGGGAAAACCTGGCAGGTACAGGAAGCCGACTTTCTTTAAGGAAGTCAAACTATCTCGATAAAATTTAGCTTGGTATTGCTGCGAGGGTACTACAAATCAATGGTTCAGGAACGGACTTTACCAGTATTTCAAGCTGCTTCAGCACAAATTACTAAAGAAGAAGGCTTAAGGCTCTACGAAGACATGATCTTAGGGCGCTTCTTCGAAGATAAGTGCGCGGAGATGTACTATCGGGGCAAAATGTTTGGATTTGTCCACCTCTATAACGGCCAAGAGGCTGTGTCAACGGGTGTGATTCAATCCATGCGGCCCGGTGAAGACTATGTATGCAGCACCTACCGCGATCACGTCCATGCCCTCAGTGCTGGAGTCCCGGCGCGCGAGGTGATGGCAGAACTGTTTGGGAAAGCGACAGGTTGCAGCAAAGGGCGGGGTGGCTCAATGCACCTCTTTTCGGCAGAGCACAATATGCTGGGAGGCTTTGCCTTTATTGGTGAAGGAATTCCCATTGCTTTGGGGGCCGCTTTTCAGAGCAAATACCGTCGGGAAGTCTTGGGAGATGAGACGGCAGATCAAGTCGCCGCTTGCTTCTTTGGAGACGGTACCACTAACAATGGTCAATTCTTCGAGTGCCTTAACATGGCCGCCTTGTGGAAACTCCCCATCCTATTTGTGGTAGAGAACAACAAGTGGGCGATCGGGATGGCCCATGAGCGGGCGACTTCTCAGCCAGAAATCTACAAAAAAGCCAGCGTCTTTGGGATGCCCGGTGTAGAAGTGGATGGCATGGATGTGATGGCCGTGCGGTCTGTGGCTCAAGAAGCAGTAGCACGAGCGCGGGCGGGTGAAGGGCCTACTTTGATTGAGGCGCTGACTTATCGCTTCCGAGGTCATTCTCTAGCTGACCCCGACGAACTGCGTACCAAGGATGAAAAAGAAGCTTGGTTGGCTCGTGACCCCATTAAGAAGTTTGCGGCTTACCTGATTGAGCAAAACTTGGTCAATCCAGAAGAACTCAAGGGAATTGAGCGTAAAATTCAAGCCACCGTTGATGAAGGGGTTGAGTTTGCGCTGTCAAGTCCTGAACCTGACGCTAGCGAACTGTATCGATTTGTGTTTGCCGAGGACGAATAATCTAGTCACCCTTGTAGCTGAAATCGGACAGGTGAGTAGCTTGTCCGATTTTTGTATGCTGTCTTTTGTCGGGGTGATTGTTTGTCGGGGTGATTGTAGGGCGGGCGATCGCGCTGCCTGTGCCTTGTCTGTAAGGCCAAATCTAATCCACGTCCGATATAATCATGGCTGCCCTCAACAGCTATGATGATTAACTTGGATCACCAAAGTAATTTCGACCATTAGTTTCGATCATTAGACTGTTGCCGCAACTCAGAGGTATCGATGGCAGAGACTTTCTTGTTTAACGCCCTACGTGAGGCCATTGACGAAGAAATGGCCCGCGACCCCTCCGTGCTCGTGATGGGGGAAGATGTAGGCCACTACGGCGGCTCTTACAAAGTCACGAAAGATCTGTACAAAAAATACGGTGAGCTGCGGATTTTAGATACGCCCATTGCCGAAAACAGTTTTACAGGCATGGCAGTAGGCGCGGCAATGACTGGGTTGCGTCCCATCATTGAAGGCATGAATATGGGCTTTTTGCTCTTGGCCTTCAACCAAATTGCCAACAACGCCGGGATGCTGCGCTATACGTCGGGTGGGAACTACAAAATCCCGATGGTGATTCGCGGGCCTGGTGGGGTAGGCCGACAACTAGGGGCAGAACACTCCCAGCGTCTAGAAGCTTACTTCCAAGCAGTTCCTGGCCTCAAAATTGTGGCCTGCTCAACTCCTTACAACGCCAAGGGTTTATTGAAGTCTGCCATCCGTGACAACAACCCAGTTTTATTCTTTGAGCATGTGCTGCTGTACAACTTGAAGGAAAATCTACCAGAAGCTGAGTACACGCTGCCTCTAGATAAAGCAGAAGTGGTGCGGCAAGGCAAAGATGTCACGATTCTGACCTATTCTCGAATGCGTCACCATGTTCTCCAAGCAGTTAAAACCTTGGAAAAAGATGGTTATGACCCAGAGGTAATTGATCTTATTTCGCTCAAACCTCTGGACTTTGATACCATTGGCGCTTCCATTCGCAAAACTCACCGGGTAATCATTGTCGAAGAATGTATGAGAACCGGGGGGATTGCCGCAGAGCTGATTGCCTCGATCAACGATCGCTTGTTTGACGAACTTGATGCTCCTGTTTTGCGCCTCTCTTCGCAAGACATTCCCACCCCTTACAACGGCACCCTAGAAAACCTAACCATTGTGCAGCCCCAACAGATTGTTGAAGCTGTGCAAAAAATGGTGGCCTTACGGGTGTAGCTAAGATAGGTTTGAGTGTTGAGGTTGCAACTTGGATGTTTATTCCAGCTCAACACTCAAAATTCCAAACTCAGAACTTATGCAAAGACAGCGTTCATTATTAGCTTTAATTCTCGTCCTCGTCATTGGGGCGATCTTTACCATCGTGCAGGTTCCTACACGACTAGGACTCGACTTGCAGGGCGGCTCCCAACTGACATTGCAGGTGAAACCATCCGAGACTGTGAAAGAAATCACACCACGGGTGATGGAAGCCGTACAGCGAGTCGTGGAAGGACGGATCAATGGATTAGGTGTGTCTGAATCGGTGGTTCAGACGGTGGGAGAAGACCAACTCTTGGTTCAACTTCCCGGCGTGAGCGATCCTGAACAGGCGGAGCGGGTCTTGGGGGGTACAGCCCAGCTAGATTTCCGTCAGCAAAAACCAGGGTCAGAAGCTCAACTGGCGGTCGAGTTTCAAGTGCGGCAAGAATTGCTGGCTAAGCAGGCAGAACTGCAAAAGCCAGGTGCTGGCAATGAGGCTGCACTGGCGGAAAACCAAGCGGCGATTAAGCGGAGTAATGCTGCGATCGCGGAACTCTTTGAGCGGACTGGTTTGACTGGAGAAAATCTTCAGGATGCTTCGGCTGAGCCTGCTTCAGCGAGTGGCAATAGCTGGAATGTCTCTCTAAGATTTGATCCTAAAGGGGCAACGCTGTTTGCAGAGTTAACCAAGAGTTTGGCTGGAACTGGACGCAGCATTGGCATTCTGCTAGATGATCGCTTGATTAGTGCTCCTACGGTTGGGGTACAGTTTGCCCAAACTGGTATTACGGGTGGTGGCGCTGTCATCGAAGGCCGCTTTACCGCTGAAGAAGCAAACGACTTAGCGGTACAGTTGCGGGGTGGCGCTTTGCCTGTCCCGGTTGAAATTGTCGAAAACCGCACTGTGGGAGCGACCTTAGGCAGAGATAGCGTCCAACGCAGCATCTATGCTGGCTTGGGTGGTCTGTTTTTGGTGTTGATCTTTATGGTGGTTTATTACCGCTTACCTGGAGCGATCGCTGACTTGTCCCTAGTGATTTACTCGCTGCTGACGTTTGCCAGCTTTACCCTGCTGGGTGTGACTTTAACTTTGCCAGGAATTGCTGGATTTATTCTCAGTATCGGGATGGCAGTTGATGCCAACGTTTTGATTTTTGAGCGTACCCGTGAAGAGTTGCGGGCTGGCAAAACCTTGTATCGATCCGTCGAGTCTGGCTTCTATCGGGCCTTCTCTAGCATTTTGGATAGTAATGTCACAACGGTAATTGCTTGTGCTGCCTTGTTCTGGTTAGGGGCGGGCTTAGTCCGAGGTTTTGCCCTCACGCTCGGTTTAGGGGTAGTAGTTAGTATGTTTACGGCCATTACCTGTAGTCGAACTTTGATGTTGCTGGCATTAAGTTTTCCAGCTCTCCGTAAACCCGAATTCTTTTGTCCTCAGGTGCCAGCGTCTAATCAATCGAAGGCAGAGGTGACGCCATGAAACTCAATGTGATGAAGCGGCGATCGCTGTGGTGGAGCATTTCACTACTGATTATTTTGAGTGGATTAGTGGCAATGGCCATCTCCTGGACTCGCCCTGATATCAAAGCGCCTTTGCGGCCTAGCTTAGACTTCGTGGGTGGAACTCGCATCCAGTTTGAACTGGATTGCACGCAACCCAACAACTGTGACAAGCCAATTAATGTTGGCAATGTTCGAGAATTGCTGGATCAACAAGGTCTTGCTGGCAGCAGTATTCAGGTCGTAGGGCAAGATCAGCGGGCAGTTTCCATCCGTACCAAAACCTTGAATGTGGATGAACGCACCAAGCTACAAGCCTCTTTGAGTGAAGCGATCGGTAAATTCGACCCTACAACCACCCAAATTGATACTGTTGGCCCAAGCATTGGCCGTCAGTTATTTACCTCTGGTATGTTGGCCCTGATCGTCTCTTTTGCAGGGATTATTGTCTATCTGAGCTTCCGGTTTCAGTTTGACTACGCTTTTATGGCGATCGTTGCTTTGTTCCACGATGTTTTAGTAACAGTTGGCATGTTCTCAATTTTGGGCCTAGTTTTTGGCACCGAAGTTGATAGCTTGTTTATTGTGGCCCTCCTGACGATTGTGGGCTTTTCGGTCAACGACACAGTCGTGATTTACGATCGCATCCGAGAAACCATTACCCTCAATCCTGAGCGACATATTGATGATGTTGTAGAAGAGGCCGTCAACCAGACCTTAACTCGCTCCATCAACACTACGCTGACTGTTTTGCTCACGTTGTCTTCTATCTTCTTCTTTGGCGGAGAAACCCTTAAAAACTTTGCCCTAGCCTTGATTATTGGTTTTACAATGGGTGCCTACTCCAGCATTTTTATTGCTAGTACCCTACTCGCTTGGTGGCGAAAGCGTAATGGTCAAGCCATCCCAGCAATGGCAGCAGGTTCACCAGCGCTGGATGCCTCTGTGAGTTCCGAGGATGCTTAACTTCTTGTTGCCGTAGCAATTTTTGCTTCGGGTTAGCTAGCAATTATGGAGCAGTCTGACAACACAGAACTGAGCTACAACCCCAATCTTTCACCAGAATTGATGAGATTGCATCAGGTGACTGTTTGGGGCCGCTGGTTAGTTGTGGTTTGCCTGTGGCTGACTGTTGGGCTGCTCAGTCTGTGGGGATTGCGAGGGGAGATTGCCCTGTGGAGGCAGTACTTTACTTGGGCCGCAGTACGCTATGGGTTTGCTTATAACCCAATTCCCACGTTTGGGCTGGCTTTGTGTATTGGTTTAACCGTGGCTACCTTGGTTTGGCAAAGCCGCAATATTCTCTTCGGCCTGCCTGCTCTAGAAAAAGAGCGGCTAGAGCGCCAAGCATATCGGATTCGCCAACAAGGACCGAGCCATCCACTGTGGCGCTGGGTTCATGGCGATCGCTAGACCCACATGAGTCAATTTGCTGTGATGAGTGAAATGAGCTGAAATGAGTTGAATGGGTTGACCGCCGCAGCTACTTCAACCGTTTTTGGGTGCCCTGATAGCGAATTGATTCAGCGACGAACGCGACAAAACCAGAGGCCAAGATTAAAACGACGCTGAGCGCATTAATATCGGGCTTCACCCCAGTCCGAATGCGGCTAAAAATTTCCATCGGCAATGTAGTTACGCCACCTCCAGCCGTAAAACTAGCGATGAGAAAATCATCCATGCTTAGCACAAAGGCCAACAAGCAACCAGAGACAATGGCTGGCATCAACTCTGGAAGCAGAACCTGAATAAATGCCTGAGCTGGGGTGGCTCCTAAATCAAGGGCCGCCTCTTCTAGGTGGGAATCCAGCCCAGTTAAACGGGTAGATACCACGATCGCGACGTAAGCCAAACAGAACACGACATGAGCGGCGACAATTGTCCATAAACTGAGTGGGATTGCCACTACTGCCAAGAAAACTAGAGTCGCAACCGCGATCGCGATATCCGGAATAATTAAGGGTAGATACGCAACACCCCGATAAAGCCCTTTGCCCGGAAAGTGATAGCGAGCTAACCCAACCGTCATCAGCGTTCCGAGCACTGCTGCGATCGCCACCGCCAACAGCGCCACCATCAAGCTGGTTTGCAAAGCTGACAAAATGCGTTCGTCGGCAAAAAACTTGCGATACCAAGCTAAAGTAAATCCTGCCCAACTGGCACTGTAGGCTGACTGATTAAAGCTATAAAACGCCAGCACGAGGATGGGCAAATACATGAAACCAAACATGAGCAGGGAGAACCACGCCTGCCAGGAAGCACGAGGTTTGGTTTTGGCTTGCAATCCAGTCACAGAGATATGAATCCTTCCAGCGATAGTGACCCGTAATCATCGATGATTGCACCCAGATAACTCAGCGATCGCCCCGAACTAGCCCTAAAACTAGCGTTGGGCCGTAGAATCGCCATACTTGATTAACAAAGCGATCGCAAGACTGACCGCCAAAATTAACAGCATACTCAAGGCTGACCCAAAACCCCAATTTTGAGTTGCCCCTAGAAATTGGTTGTAGATCAGCCGCGCCGCAGTCATGCTAGACGCACCACCCAGCAGTTCGGGATCGACAAAATCGCCCAACCCTGTAATAAAAACCAGTAGAGAACCCGCCGCAATACCCGGTAGTGTTTGCGGTACCGTCACCTTCCAAAAAGCTTCACTGGGGGGAGCCCCTAAGTCAGCAGCAGCTTCTAGCAACCGTCGGTCAAGTTTCTCTAAAGAGGCATACAGAATCAGAACCATGTAAGGCAATAAGCTATAGCTCATGCCGATTAACACCGCAGAACCGCTATTGAGTAAATTCAAAGGTGGCAAGCCAATGCTGGTGAGCAAGGTATTCAAAACTCCCGTGGGTCTCAAGATCGTGATCCAGGCGTAGGAACGCAGCAGAGACGAGGTCCAGAGGGGCAGCACAAAACAGAGCAACAACAGATTGCGCCAGCGACTTGGTGCTATCAGCGCAATCCAATAAGCGACTGGAAAGCCGAGTAGCAGACAGATGAGGGTGGTGTTGATGGCGAAGAAGAGCGATCGCGCGATCACCTGCAAATAAATCGGCTGAAAAATCTGAGTGTAATTCTGTAAACCTGATGGGTTGACGACATCCCCCGGTCGGATTCCCGGAACGAAACTCAACTCCAAAATCACTAGCGTTGGCAGCACCAGTAAGAGCGCTAGCCAAATGCCAGATGGCCCTAGCAAGACTAATGGCCCTAGCCACTTGGATTCCGGACGACCGATATCCGGTGCAGACGGAGTATGTTTGGAAGCAAGCGTCATGCGGAGAACCTAGATGGAGAGATTGAGACGACTATTGGCTTAACTGCTGGTTAGCTGCGTCCAGTAGCGCTCGTAGACTTCACTGAATTGACCGATCGGAGCAATTTGTTCACATTTAGCCAGGATTGAATCTGGTGGAAACAAATTGGTGTTGTTGCGAACATCAGGGGGTAGCAACTTGATGGCAGCTTGATTAGGCGTCGCGAACTTAAGGCGGTAACATACTTGAGCCATGATAGATGGCTGCAAAATGAAGTTTAGCCAAGCATAAGCCGCATCGGGATTAGGAGCTGATTTAGGAATCACCATCGTATCAGTCCACAAGGAAGTCCCACTGCTAGGAATCACGTATCTAAGATTGGGATTCTCTTGGGCCGTCATAATGGCATCTGCTGAGTACCCCATTGCTAGCCATAGGTCTCCCGCTACTAGTTGATCGCGCCATGCATCGGAAGTAAAGGTGGCGATCGCGGGTTTCAAAGCCACTAATTGTTCATAGGCTTGCTGCAACTGCTCCGGTTGAGTGGCGTTGTAGGAGTGTCCCAGCATCCGTAACGTTGCTCCCATCACCTCCCGCACGTCATTAATCAAGGTGATGCGCTGGCTTAATTGCTCCTGATTGTCCCAAAGATAATTCCAGTCTGTAGGTGCTGCTTTCAGCTTTTGCGTGTTGTAAATCAGTCCAGTCGTGCCCCAGCTAATTGGAATACTATGCTGATTACCAGGGTCATAGATCGGATTTTGGAATCGGGGCAAAAGATTGTTAAGCCCATCTAAGCGGTTGTGGTCTAGCTCGCTCAAAAGACCCACTTCGCTCATCTGCCGCACCATGTAGTCAGAGGGTGAAATAATGCTGTACTCCGAACCACCCCCTGCTCGGATTTTAGCCAGCATCGCCTCATTGGAGTCAAAGACATTGGCAATCACTTCAATGCCAGTTTGCTCCCTAAAGCTCTTGAGCAGATCTGCGTCTGTGTAGTTAGACCAAGTATAAATATAGAGCTTATTGGAGGCGCTAGGCGGAGCTGCTGATTGCCTGACTTGGGCTAGGGTCCAGCCACAACTAGAAAGAGCCAGCCCAGAAACAGCGGATGCCGTAGAGTTAAGAAATTGTCGTCTCGTTGCCATGCTGTCTAGAAGAGGTGGTTGTGCTGCTTAGGTTGTCAAAGCTAGACAATCTGTAGCCGCCCAGTAAACGTAAATTGGAGTTTCAGAGTCGGGAAGGGCACCTACGGTATTCGGCTGCATGACAGTGACGCGATCGCCCGAAAGCAGTTCCACTACATAGTGAACATGCGTCCCCAAATACATCACATGCTTCAGCCGCCCCTCAAAACAATTATGGGACACACTAGGCGTATACAAGCTCACCTGCACCTTTTCAGGTCGAATACTCAGAACCACAGGTCCAGTAACCGTTGAAGTCTCAACCTCTGCCAGTTTGGCGATCACTTTAAGTCCAGTTTCTGTCTCTACCTGGACGGCCTCTGTATCTGCTCCTACCAGCCGTCCTCTAAAAAGATTGGTATCCCCAATAAAATCAGCCACAAAAGGAGTGCGGGGCTGTTCGTAAATCTGATTCGGAGAGCCAATTTGCTCAATTTTGCCTTCATGCATCACTGCAATTCGGTCTGACAAGCTGAGGGCTTCCTCTTGGTCGTGAGTCACCATCACAAAAGTGATACCCAACTCTTGATGTAAATTGGAAAGCTCCACCTGCATTTCTTTGCGCAGCTTCAGGTCTAGAGCGCCTAAAGGTTCATCAAGCAAAACCACAGCCGGACGATTGACTAAAGCCCTCGCCAAAGCCACCCTTTGTTGCTGTCCCCCCGATAACTGAGCTGGAAACCTCTGGGTATAAGACTCCATCTTAACCAGCTTCAAGGCTTCACCCACTCGGTCTCGAATTTCGGCTCGACTTTGACGTTTAATCCGTAAGCCAAAAGCAATGTTGTCCCAGACCGTCAAATGATTGAATAAGGCGTAACTTTGAAAGACTGTATTGACAGGGCGGCGATAAGGCGGAATCTGATTCATGATTTGACGCCGAATCAGTACTTCCCCCGCAGTCGCAGCTTCAAAGCCCGCAATTAAGCGTAGCGTCGTAGTTTTGCCGCAGCCAGAAGGCCCTAGGATGCTAAAGAATTCACCTTTGTGAATACTGAGATCAATACCTCGAACGACTGCCTCACCATTAAAGACCTTAAACACCTTGCGAAGTTCAACATCAAACTCGGTGTCGGTACTGGTAGTATCCTGACGCTGCACAGCAGTCTGAGACATAGCGGCGATTTCCTGCGCTGATTTCCCCACGAATCCAAGACCAGACTCGATTCCTGCCTTTCGGGCGAGTTTAAATCTGACTTTGGTTTATTTTATTCCGTCTAACCTAGGTTGCGAAATTGGACTGTTCTACCTTATAACTTGCCCAAACTAGCTTTCCCGATCGAAAGTTGAACACTGTTAGCAAATAACTTTAAACAGTTAACTCAGCAGATGTGCAATAATTCTTCACTCAATCAAGATTCCGATCCCGTCAGAGAGACTCGCTGTAGACTAGGTAAAAACTCACTGCGACGGCTCTCCCCAGACCTAATTTTTCGGACCCTATGACTCTGACACAATCTCATCCCGTCATTCAACAACCCGCTTCGCGTACCGTTGGCCGAAAATACCAATCCCTAGGTTTCATGCTGGTTGTCAGTTTATTCATGTTGGGTGGAATTGGCGGTCGCTTGGCTTATTTGCAATTGGTTGAGGGGGACCGTAATCGCCAGTTGGCAGAAAATAATCGCATTCGGTTAATCCCTAAGCAACCAGAACGCGGCAAAGTTTTGGACCGACAAGGCAACATCTTGGCAGGTAGTCGCCTATCGCATTCGGTTTTTCTATGGCCGTTAGCGCGTAAGCAGTCTGAGTGGCCTAGCACTTTGCAGCGACTTTCTCAGATTTTGCAAATTCCCGAAGCTGAGATCCAAAAGCGCTTGGAACAAGCAGGTTATACCTCTCCCTACCTGGTGCGGATTGCGAGAGGTGTGAGTCCTGCCCAAGTCACCGCTTTGGCGGAGTATTCCAGTGAGATGGAGGGAGTAGAAGTGGATGCTGAAGCTGTGCGCTACTACCCTCATGGTGACTTGGCCGCTCATGTGTTGGGCTATACGGGGGAGATGAGCGATGAGGAACTGGACAAGCGCAAGGATGAAGGGTACCGTCTTGGCGATGTAATTGGCCAAATGGGGGTAGAAGCCGCCTATGAAAAACAACTACGGGGAGAATGGGGCGGTCAGCAAGTCGAAGTTGATGGCATGGGCCAAGTCGTCCGTATTTTGGGTGAGAAGCAAACCCAGGCTGGTAAGGATGTGCGCCTAACGTTGGATTTGAAGTTGCAAAAAGCGGCAGAAACAGCATTGGGCGATCGCAAAGGGGCGATCGTGGCAATGGACCCGAGTAATGGTGCAGTTTTGGCAATGGTCAGCCGTCCTGCCTTCGATCCCAATCTCTTCTCGACCCGAATTACAGATGCTCAGTGGCAACGCTTACAGAGCGAAGACCACCCATTTGTGAATCGAGCGGTGCAAGGGTATCCCCCGGCGAGCACCTTCAAAATTGTGACGACCACAGCCGCGATCGAGTCGGGTAAATATTCTCCTGATACAGTCCTCAATACCTATCCTTCCATCACCGTTGGGGGGATTGAATTTGGTGACTGGAACCGAGCTGGATTTGGCGTTTTAGGCTTTGCAGGCGCTTTGAAATGGAGTAGTGATACATTCTTCTACCAAATTGCGATGGGGATTGGCGACCAAATTCTCATTCCCTGGACTCGACGCTACGGATTCGGCCAGAAAACAGGCATTGAGCTACCCGAAGAGGCGGCGGGTCTGGTGCCAGACGATGCTTGGAAACGCAAAGAATTAAGGGAAGGCTGGTATCTGGGAGACACAGTCAATATGTCGATCGGTCAGGGCTTTCTGCAATCTACGCCTTTGCAAGTAGCGGTGATGTTTGCGGTGCCTGCTAACGGTGGCTATAAGGTCAAGCCTCACCTCTTGAAAGACAATGAGGCTGCTCGCAACTGGCGCGAATCTCTAAATCTGAAACCTGAAACTATCGAGATTTTGCAAGCAGGGTTACGAGAGGTGGTGGACGGTGGTACGGGCGAAGCTCTCAATGTCACAACGCTGCCGCCCACAGCTGGCAAGAGTGGCACTGCCGAGGATTTTGGCCGAGAATCTCATACTTGGTTTGGGGCTTATGCTCCTCTGGATAAACCAAAAGTGCTAGTTGTGGCCTTTGGAGAAAACTCTGGTGGCGGTGGTGGCTCTTTTGCTGCTCCGATGGTACGGCAAGTTCTAGAAGCTTACTTTAATCCTAAGAAAACTGTGACTCAGCCAGCTGCAGTAGAACCAGTTTTGACAGATTAAGGCAATTTGGGTGCGACTACCTGCTGCATACCTGAAATTGCTGGGATGCCCAATGCCTTACTTTCGATCCAGAAGGATAGGTATTTCCACTCCAGTGATACAATGCCAACACTAAAGGCAAATCAATTGATGTTGCTTCTGATGCTAGTTGGTTCTCAAGCGCTGTAAATAGGCTTTTACAGGCTTAATTGATATCAGCGCTTTAGATCTTTGAGGTAGCTAAACCTCTAGCTTAAGAGAGGATAGTTTTGTTACTCCAGCCCCCCTCGCTTTGTATTCTTGAACCAATAGTGGCCGCTCCCATTGAACTGCTGTGGGCCTTCATTGGCCTAATCCTAACAATTGGTGGAACCCTTGTAGAGGCATCGATTACCAGTCCACCTTGGAGTTGGGATACCTCTGGCATTCAAGCTTACCCATTGGGAGTTTCTTGCCAAATTGGAGCGGTGTTACTGGCTAGTTGTTTGGGGGGTAAAAATGCTGGAGTTCTTTCTCAAATTGCTTACTTAGCATTGGGCTTGGCAGGATTTCCGGTTTTTACCCAAGGCGGCGGCATTGGCTATATTCGTGAGCCTATGTTTGGGTACTTGCTGGGTTTTGTCCCAGGAGCTTGGATCTGTGGCCTACTCGCCTTTAAGGCTCCCCCACGTTTAGAGTCGTTGACGTTTAGTTGTCTTTGTGGCCTGCTAACCGTCCACTTAGTGGGTTTAGTCTATTTGATTTTTGGCTATCTCTTTAGCTGGGTGAATACTAGTGTTCCGTTCCTAGAAGCAGTGCGAACGTACTCCTATAATTTTCTCCCCGAGCAATTGGCTCTCACCTGTGCTGTCACAGTTGTAGCCTTTGCCATTCGGCATTTGATGTTTTATTGAGGCAGCCTGAATCAAGCCAGCTTTTGTTGTGTATGCTCTGGCATTGCTCGGTGGTTACCCTGTTGGTTTTAAATTCTCTGACCCAGTTGCCATGAATTGGAAGAATCGTTTGTTTTGGCTCACGGCTCTCATCAGCTTAGTGTTAGACCGCGTCACTAAATATTGGGTTGTGACTCAGTTTGACCTCACGATACCGCCGGAGTCTTGGCCACTATGGCCTAATGTCTTTCACTTTACCTATGTAACCAACACGGGTGCTGCTTTCAGCCTATTTAGTCAGGGAGGCGACTGGCTACGCTGGTTGTCTCTGGGTGTTAGCCTGGTTTTGGTGGCGCTGGGTTTGTTTGGGCCTAAGATGAATCGGTGGGAGCAGGCTGGCTATGGCTGTATTTTAGGGGGTGCGGCTGGCAACGGCATTGATCGATTTCTGAACGGTCGAGTCGTGGATTTTTTGGATTTTCGTTTAATTAATTTTCCGGTCTTCAATATAGCCGACGTGTTTATTAATGTTGGAATTGTTTGTTTGTTGATTGCTACTTTTAGACAAGATTCCTCCCAGCCAGATTCTCATCCTGATTCTTCCCGAAAATAGTTAGGATGCTGTTATGTTTGCTTTGCGTGATTGGAACGGTTAACGGCAACCTGATTGGCCTAACTCCAGTCAAGACTGATTGATACCGTTACTCAGTTGTTCTAGCCGAATTTTGTTGATAGTGAATGACTCCTCCCCAGCCGCCTCGCCAATCTAAAACTCTGTTGGGTAACTTAACCCAAGCAGTGCAGACCATTCAAGCCAAAATTGACTTCTCGAAGCTGGCATTAAATCCGAATGCGAGGGTGCCAGAGCTTTGGGTTCAAGATGCGGGAGCAGATAAGGCAGAAACTTACCCGCTATTGGGCGATCGCTACCTGTTGGGACGGAGTTCTAAGTCCTGTGACATCGTGGTGCGCAATCCAGTAGTGAGTCAGATTCATCTCTCTCTGATTCGCGATCGCCAGCAGCAAACTCCTTTTGTGATCAAGGATGAGAACTCAACCAACGGCGTTTATCGAGGCAAGCGCCGCGTCACCACTTCCACGCTGTATCACGGTGATGTCTTGACGCTAGGGCCGCCGGAGTTGGCAGCAGCCGTTCGTATTCAATATCACAACCCACCCCCGTGGTATGTCAAAGCGTTTCGTTATGGCCTCTATGGGGTGAGTGGTCTGACAGCGATTACAGCCTTATTTGTTGGCGTTGAGTGGACTAAGTTTTCGGTGCGTCCTTTGCCCAACTCTATTCAAGGGCCAGTCATCGTCTATGCCCGCGATCGTGAGACTCCGCTGAGCCCTCCCCGCAACAATGCTCACTTAGAGCTGAAAAGGCTTTCAGATTTTTCTCCTTATTTGCCCAAGGCTGTGATTGCCTCGGAAGATAGCCGATTTTATTGGCATTTAGGCGTTGATCCGATTGGAATCCTACGAGCTTTATTAACCAATATTCGAGGCGGAGGAATTCGGGAAGGAGCTAGCACCATTACGCAGCAGGTGTCTCGTAGCTTGTTCCGAGACTATGTGGGCACTCAAGACTCCGCTGGGCGCAAACTCCGAGAAGCGATCGTAGCGTTCAAGCTGGAAATGTTCTACAGCAAGGACGCGGTGCTGAAGACTTACTTGAATCGGGTGTATTTGGGTAACGGTAACTTTGGCTTCGAGGATGCGGCTCAGTTCTACTTTGGCAAGTCGGCTAAAGATTTAACTCTCTCAGAAGCGGCAACCTTAGCAGGTATTTTGCCTGCCCCCAATAGCTTTAACCCGATCCGCGATTACCAAGCGGCAGTGGAGTACCGCGATCGCGTGATTAACCGGATGGCGGCAATGGGGATGGTGAGCTTAGAGGAGGCTCAACGAGCAAGGCGATCGCGAATAGAAATTAATCCTAGGGCTAGAGAAATTCTAGAGAGCATTCGGGCTCCTTACTTCTACAGCTACGTGTTTGATGAGTTACAAACTTTGCTGGGGCAGCAACTAGCAGAAGAAGGCAATTTTATTGTTGAAACCAACCTAGATCTGCAAATGCAGACCCTAGCAGAAACCGCTCTGCGAAACTCAGTAGCTAACGCAGGCGCAACCTACAACTTCTCTCAAGGGGCGATCGTCACCCTAGACTCTACGAATGGCTCTATCTTGGCTTTAGTCGGTGGCATCGATTATCAGCAAAGCCAATTCAATCGCGCCACCCAAGCACTACGCCAACCTGGCTCGACCTTCAAAATTTTTGCCTACACCTCAGCTCTAGAGCAAGGAATTTCGCCGGGAAAGCCTTATTCCTGTGCACCTCTAGATTGGGGTGGCCAATCGTTTAATGGGTGCGTGGCTGGGGGTGGCAGTTTGGACATGTATAGCGGTCTTGCTGGCTCCGAAAACCCAATCGCCCTTAGAATTGCTCAGGATGCTGGCCTTGACAAGGTTGTACAAACCGCCCGACGCATGGGAATTCAGGCCAACCTCAATCCTGTGCCAGGGTTAATCCTGGGCCAAAGTGAAGTCACACCGTTGGAAATGACAGGTGCTTTTAGCGTGTTGGCCGATCGCGGAGTGCGCCATCGTCCCCATGCCATTCAGCGCATTTTAGATAGCAGCGATTGTCAGGATCGCAATAACTTGCAAACCTGTCGAGTAATTTATTCCTACGACCAAGATTCAGAAGCCAATGTCTCGGTGTTGCCGCCAGAAGTCGCAGATACCATGACAGGGCTGTTACAAGGGGTTATCCAAGGCGGCACGGGACGCAGCGCTGCTTTAGGGTTAGGAGAAGCTGGAAAAACAGGAACCACCAACGATAACGTTGATCTCTGGTTTGTGGGCTATATTCCCAACCGCTCTCTAGTCACGGGGATTTGGTTGGGCAATGACAACAATGATCCCACCACAGGCAGTAGTGGACAGGCCGCTCAGTTATGGGGTGAGTACATGGGCCAGGTTGTTCGTTAATCTAGGTTTCGTGTACCGAAACTCTTAAGATGGTTTTTCGACCTCAGCCTTCATCCGCTCCAAGGTGAGGTGCATTTGATCGAACATTTGTTGAGGTGTCATGCCAAACTGGCCTAACTGAGTTTGCAGCTGCTGAACGGTCATTTGAGCCATGAAATCTTCTGACAACTCAAAGCGCTTCATGAAAATACGATAGCGCTCCATCATAGATTCCATTTGCTCAATGAAGAGCTTTTTACCTTCGCGGTCAAATTTGCCGTAGCCGCTTCCCAGTTGCACTAGGGATTGATAATCTTCGAACAACTGCTTGGCTTCTTGCTGAACAATTTCTGAGTCAAAAAATCCCATTGCTGTTTCTTGGGTCAACTACCGTGCTCACTCAATGAGAAGCGACGATAGGCTTCACATTGCTTATCTCAATTTTAGTGCAGCACTTGACAGCCGAATAGTTGCGCGAATCCGTACCTCAGTGGTTCGGTCAAGATTTTTTGGCTCCAAATAGGCCAAAGAGACCACTTTTTTTGGCAGTTTGAGTAGGCTGCACTTTATCTTCTAACTTGATATTGAGTTTAGCCGCATAGTGCAGCGCTAAAGGTTCTTGGGGATTGAGCTTGAGGGCTTGGCGAAAATGAACGGTAGCCATCCCTGGGAGATTCTGCTTGAGATAGGCAAGTGCTAGCAAAGCATGGTATTCGCCTTGATTGGGGTCAATTTTGATGGCATCTCGTAATTCCTGCACTGCCTGAGCCAAGTTTTCTTTCTTTAAATACTCTTTGGCCCGCTTGGCATGTAGATATGCATAGTCTGTTGCAGGGGCTTCTTGCTGGCTGGCTGGAGTAAACTCGATGGGTTGGGCAGATGTGCTGGAGACAAGCCCAGTGCGCTTCTCTCGCAGAATTACGTCATCCATTTTCAACTGCAAATACACTAGGTTGAGTTCCAGCAGTTGTTGGGTAACAGGGGCGAATTGATCCAAGGATTGATACTGGGCAGTTCCCAATTCTGCAACTGCCTGTTCATAAAACACCTCAGCATCTTTTAAGTTGAGCTGGCTGAGCTGTTGAGCTAGTTTGGTTTTAGGCGCGATCGCTCCTTCTCGCTTTAGACGACGCACCTGAAACCGTAGTAGCGCTAAAGATTCAGTGCGATCTTTTTCCTGCTTTAGTTTCTGATAAGCCGGATTGACCAAACGGGCAAAAACTTGGCTAGCTAACTGCTTGGTCTCACTTTCAGCAGGCCCAAAGCTATCAGGATGTAAAACTTTAGCAATATTGCGATAGCGCTTCAGGACTCGACTATCATCAGCTGCTACAGAAATCCCGATAATGGCGTAGGGATCGGAAAATTTCTGGAGCCAGTCTGCTGAAAAAGAAGTCTGTGGCATTGCTCAGCGGCCTTAAAAATTTTTCAATAATAAAATCAACGAGTCCCAGCAGATTAAAGGAACAGTTGCTACTTTTGAATCACCCGTTTCAGGCAATTTAGTCACTGGTTTCTGCTGGGTACCAGACTGCCAAGTTATTCTAAGTGTTATTGCTCAGAAGCTTTAGCAATGGCAGCAAAATCAAGGATAGGTAGATGTTAACTAGGGTGCTCGCCTTGGAGTGCATCTAAGGTTACGAGTTAACTAAGCTGAGAGCAGAGCTAGAGGCTACTCAGACCGCTGAGCTTGGTTGCTTGCAGCTTTTGCAACGATTTTCACAAGTTGGTTTCAGCACCCTTTGCTGATAAAACTCTTTTATTACTGTACTCTGTTTGCTAGAACTCGACATCAGGCACGTGGGTGATCCTTGGTAAGTGTCAGTAACTTAAATCACGGCTAATACACTCAGTGTTTAAGTCATGCTTTGCAAACTGAGATCTATTGCTAGTCAGACTGCTTCTGTTACCTTTAGATCCGTATGATCGACTGTGATGCATCTAGGGCAACCAGGAAGTGCAGTATGCTGACCAAGCCTAAAAATCGTCAAATAGCCGCAGCTCTAGCTTTTGCTGGGGTTATTGTACCGATCGCGGGACTACACAAGTTTTATCTAGGTCAATATCGTTGGGGTGTGCTATATCTACTGCTGTCTCTAGCCACACCTATTCCTAAAATTGCCAGTGCGATTGAGGGAGTTTGGTATTTGACTCAAGATGGGGAGCAGTTCGATCGCAAGTTTAATCATAGTTTGGGAAGTAGCGACGTAGAAGCTAGTCCCAGAGCCAACTACTCTCCGGGGCCAACAGTTGATCCGGCAAGAATTAGCGCGATCGCTACGGCAGTCCGCCAACTAGACCAACTGCGCCAAGATGGTTTGATTTCAGAGTATGAATTTGAGCAAAAGCGCCGACAGTTATTAGACAGCGTGACTTGAAACTTGAGATGGCATTTTTAGATTGGCTAACTTCTGTAGCTCGGACTCGTTCCCCGCTCGCGGCCTCCTCTACAACGCTGCGATCGCGATTGATCAACGATCCGTATTACCGTCTGCAATCGCTAGAAGAAGTGCAATTAGCTGTCTCTTTGGGAATTAAGATTGATGCCAATCAAGCCACTGTAGACGATTGGCTGCGTCTGCCAGGGATTTCGATTCATCAAGCGCGATCGCTGGCAGAGCTAACTCAATCAGGGGTGCAGTTTTGTTCTTTAGAGGATGTGGCCGCTGTTTTAGGGGTGTCTGTCTCCCGGCTCCAACCGTTTGCGCCGATTCTCAGGTTTTGTTATTACGATGCGGCCAGTTTGGTCACGGTTGAGCAGGTTAATCCCAATACAGCCTCTGTAGAAGCTTTGCTCAAGGTGCCACCGATTGATTTGTTTTTGGCGAGAGCGATCGTGCAAAATCGCTTAGTTGTCGGCCCCTATCGCAGCTTGGCAGATTTGCAGCGCCGACTTGCTCTTCCTAGCGCTGTAACTACTGACTTGATGCACTACCTGCGCTTCTAGTTGCGTTTCTAGTTGCGTTTCTGAGCAGCTCTAGAACTGTCCGATGCGGGGGGACGGCCAAAAGCGCCACCAAGCTCGACCAATAATATTCTGCTTGGGTAAGAAGCCCCAAATGTGGGAGTCGTTGCTGTTGTTGCGGTTGTCGCCCATCACAAAAAACTGCCCCTCCGGCACCTGCCTGGGTCCCCACTCGTAGGCTGGCGGCTCGGCAATATAAGATTCTGTCAGGGGTTGTTGATCTACATAAACCTTGCCTTCTCGCACCTGCACAGTTTGACCCGGTAAGCCAATGATGCGCTTGATAAAAGCTTGCTCTTTGCTATAACCCTGAGTTTGTAGTTGCAGTGGTGGATCGAAGACGACAATATCGCCTCTGTGTGGGGATTGCCAACGGTAAGATAGCTTTTCCACCACTAAGCGATCGCCGACGAGTAAGGTTGGCACCATTGAGTCGGATGGAATAAAGCGAGGCTCTGCCACAAAGGCGCGAATGAAGAGGGCCAGAGTTAAAGCGATCGCTAGAATCTGAAAATTTTCTCGTTGGGATTTCCAGAACCGGGACCACCAGGAAGAATCTGCCAAATCCTGTTTCTCAGATGTCATAGCAGTGATAAATAGAGTGAAACCATATCAAAAGCGGAACTCTGTCCAGTGGTCGGTGGCTCGATGGATGATCAAAAGCGATCGCTTAAGGCGATGCCTTCTGACGCTTGCCTGACACTTGCCTGACACTTGTAGGATCCGCCCTCAACTAATATACTCCGCTCCTTTAGTTTTTTCGTACCATGACTAGGCTGGTTCTAGGCCAGCCAAAAGCAGCGCCAATTAGATGGGCCAGCCAAAGAATTCTCTGCTAAAGAGTTAATATGACTGCTAATTCGGACTGTAAAAGTTGAGGTCTTAGTAATAAGAAATCTTTGGCTGAGCTAAAAAACATTGCGGTTAATTCAGTGTCATTACCGACCGATTGCTGAAAACTAATCCTGCCAATACCGAATAATTATCAGTTGGATTCTAGAGCAGATGGGGTATTACTGGATAGAAGCTTAAGAAAAGCTAGGAAGCGATCGTCTCAGCATTGAATTAGAGACTTTGACGATAGAGCACTACTAATTTTAATTATTGAGATTGAGGTAGATTCATGCCGGAATTCTTGAACATATTGTTAGATTCAAGTCAATTTATTCCGCATGGACATTGTTATCTTTGGCAACCTGGACTAGTTTGGCTACATATTGCTTCTAACTCAATCATTGCCCTAGCCTACTATTCGATCCCGTTGATGTTGGTCTACTTTGTCCACAAGCGGCGGGACATTCCTTTTAATGGGATTTTTATTTTATTTGGTATTTTTATTGTTGCTTGTGGTACCACCCACTTGATGGATATCTGGACGCTTTGGCACCCCCATTATTGGATATCGGGTTTGCTCAAAGCCATTACAGCAGCGGTTTCTTTCTACACTGCTCTGGAGCTAAGATCTCTGATTCCTCAAGCTTTGTCGTTACCCAGTTCAGCGCAACTCGAAGCCGCCAATCAAAAGCTGGAAGATGAGATTGTAGAACGCCAACGGATGGAAATCGCTTTGCGTGAGTCCCAACAAATGTTGAGGTTGGTGATCGACACAATTCCACAAGCGATTTTCTGGAAGAACCATAAGTCGGTTTACTTGGGCTGTAATCGTAGCTTTGCTCTGGATGCGGGTTTGGCGGCACCAGAGTCAATCGTGGGTCGCACAGATTATGAGTTAGCTTGGAAACCAGAGGAAGCCGAGTTTTTTCAAAGTTGCGATCGCCTGGTAATGGATACAGATCAGCCGGAAGCTCACATCATTGAGTCACAACTGCGAGCAGACGGTAAGCAAACTTGGTTAGATACGAGTAAAGTTCCTCTGCATAATGTTGAGGGTCAAGTCGTCGGCATTCTAGGGATATATGAAGATATTACGGAGCGACAACAGGCAGATGCCGTTCTACGTGAATCCGAAGAGTGCCTACGTCAACGCACCCAACAGCTAGAACAAACCCTCAAAGAACTACAAAAGACTCAATCCCAACTAATTCATACCGGAAAAATGTCTGCTTTAGGGCAGTTAGTGGCTGGTGTTGCTCATGAAATTAATAATCCAATTAACTTTATTTATGGCAACTTAAGTCATACCAACGAATATACTCAAGACTTACTACGTTTACTCGAACTGTATCGACAAAACTATCCCGCTCCTGCCACACCAATCCAAGTTAAAGGTGAAGAGATTGATCTTGAATTCTTAACTGAAGATTTACCTAAAATTTTGTCTTCTATGAAGGTAGGAGCGGAGCGTATCCGACAAATTGTTCTGTCTCTCCGCAACTTTTCTCGCTTAGAAGAAGCAGAGATGAAACCTGTGGATATTCATGAAGGTTTAGACAACACCTTACTGCTGCTACAACATCGACTGAAAGAACGAGTGGGGCGGTTTGGCGTTCAAGTGATTAGAGAATATGGCCAGTTACCAATGGTAGAGTGCTATGCAGGGCAGCTCAACCAAGTATTTATGAATCTTCTGGCTAATGCGATCGATGCCGTAGATGAGTTGCACCAAAGCGACACGGACCAATCGTATCAGTCAACCTTTATTCGCATTGAGACAGCAGTGATTGACTCCGATCGAGTCGTGATCCGGGTTGCTGATAACGGCATCGGCATAACAGAGTCCGTCCGACAAAAGTTATTTGACCCCTTCTTCACCACCAAACCTGTAGGCAAGGGCACTGGGCTGGGCTTATCAATCAGCTATCAAATTGTGGCTGAGAAGCATGGCGGTGAACTCACTTGTCACTCAGCCCCCGGACAAGGCACAGAATTTCGGATTGAAATTCCAGTTAAAGCTCAAAAACTAGCTCCATTGGCTAACTCTGCGTTGCTGGTTTAGCCAGTGAAGTTTGAAAGAGCTGAAACTGATCAAACTTAATTACAGCTGATTGCGGCTGGCGAGTATCGAAGTAATAACTACTAACCGTGCCATCGGCTGTGTTAAAGATGCTGAACGCGGTGAGATCATTGCTCGACAAATAAGGCAGCGATCGCCCGTTTTCATCTTTGAGGGGGGCAATTGTTGGAACCACAGGAGCTAAACCGTTAGGGTTGCCGATTGCGGTATAACTCGCTGAGTCAGAACTGGGAACTGCTCGCCTGGGCTGCTCTACATACGCGCCGTAGGAGTTGCCGACATTAGAAGTTTCGAGAAAATGCATGCCGCTGGGACTCACAAAGCGGTTCCACAGATGACAGTGACCGTAGAGCACTAACTGCACGCCTGCGGACTCTAGGAGTGGCATCACATCTCGGATCAAGTAGTCGTTCTCTGGCGGGTACTCATACCGCACCGCTTGGATGGTGCCATTCGGAGCGCGATCGCCCACAGTTACAGGGTCGGTGTAAGGGGGGACAATATTGCCACCTAAGGAATGAGGTGGATGGTGCAACATCACCACTTTGTACTGGGCTTGTTGAAACTCTGGGCTGTCTAGTTCCTGCTGCAACCACTGGTACTGGGTGCTTCCTTGAGCGATCGGCTCAAAAATGTGTTGCCCATAGCCCCAGGCATCTTGGTTGAGCTGAGATAACTCTTTAGCCTGCTGACTCCCCTGCGGTACTGGGTCACTATACTTGCCCCGAATTGTCGAGCCAGTTTCCGGGACCCGCCATACATTGGTGGCGTATAGCACCACTAAGCGGATGTCGCCAAACGTGACCGCGTAGTAAGTTTTGCCACCTGTCTCACTAGTGGGCAGCGTAAAGAGTTCTTCGTAGGTATCTGTGTTGAAGGATTGAGCTTTAATCCAAGCAGCGCGAGCTGTGGCATCATCTGCTGGTTGGCTGGATTGGGCCTGTTCTGCATAACGTGCTGAGGCGATCGCGTGAGGAATGGCATCCTCAACTTGGCTATTTAAGGAGTTCTCCATTGAGAAGCGTCCCATTACCTCATGATTGCCAATCGTGGTAAACAGAGGTGCATGCTGAATAATTTCGCCTCCTCGGTAAATGGTTTCCTGGCCTTGTTTCTCCAGTTTGTAGGCAGCTCGACCTTGCAGAGCTGGGAAGAAAGCTCCGCCGCGATTGTCATCAAACCACTCGGAGGCGCGATCGGGAATGTTAACCAGGTCTCCAGCCACAAACACCGCATCTACTGTGCCGACCGTCTCAACCACTTTTTGCAGGTTCGCTGATACTAAAGGCTTGAGCTGGTGGTCGGAGGTGAGCAGAATTTTGAGAGCAGCTTGCGGGGTAGGCTGAGCCGTCAAGCTAAAAACTCGGCTCGTAATCACTTGCCCATTTTCCTGCACACTCGTCACCTGGTAAGGCACCCGCAGTCCTGGCGTTAGACCGCTAACTTCTGCTTCATGCCGCCAAATCTGTCGCCGTTGGGGTTTGTCATCAATTAGAGTTTCAGCAATTGGAGAGCTAACCTGCGATTTTTGATCTTCACGGGTGCGACTGAGCTGGGTGCTGGTTGCGGTGGCGGTGTCACGATCCTTTTGAGCAGGTGTCGTTAATCCGGGGCCATAGGTGACAAAATGTCGAGAGCCAGGAAACTCGGTGAACCAGACCACTCGTACGGAAGTAGGGGTAGGCAGTTGCAAAAACGGATCAGTCAATAACCGAGGAGTCGCAGCCATAAACACAGAAGTGGAATTGAGGGCAGGTAGAAGCGTAGCTAGGATAGCGATCGCCAAGCCAAGGACTACGAGGGATAGCGACCCTCGATTCCAGCGTTGAAGCATACCTAATTTTCTCAATCGCCTATCCCCCGGTCTGTCAAAGTGACATAAATGGATCGAGCCAGAGCAAAATCGATTGCTTGAGTTGATTGAGTTCTCGATACACTTCTTGCTTCATCCATTGGGCGATCGCATCTAGCGGCGTAAAAACCGAGCCACTTTTCCAGGCGACATCTTGGCCCAGAGGAGTGGTATGGCTACCCGGTAGCTTTTGCAGCGTCACCATATCAGGAAAGCGCTCCTGCAAAACTTGACTCATGGTTATGGTTTGGTCCAGAGTATCGTTGGTAAATTTAATTAGCAAATTTCGCCGCACTTGATACCGCTCACCCACCAAAGCCATCGTTTCTAGAGGGGAGGGTGTGAACTCAACCGCAAAGCTAGGCGAAAGCTGATCCATCAAAGGAATGGCATCACGGGCCGCATAGTTATTGAAGGAAATTAAGATATTTCCCGCTCGCTCCACCGGAAACGAACTGCCAATGAGTAAATGCAGCTTACAACCCATACTGTGTCCCAAGCCATAGATTGGTAGGTAGCGCTTTTGCAGTAGTCCTCTAGTCTGGAGTTGTGCAAAGGCTCGCTCAAAATTCCGTAGTACCTGATGAGCGATCGCGCCATGATCCATCGTATTGACAAAAGGAGTAGCGATAATCACGTAACCTTGGCGGCTGAGATGTTCTAGCAACCAACGGTAAGTCACATGAGGAGCAGTGGCGACAAAGGCTCCTCCTAAGAAATGAATGATCGCGATCGGTCGCGGCGGAATTAAAACCCAATTACCCGAAACTTCCAGCCAGTCCATGTCCACAAAATGTAAACAATACGTTACCTTTCTGTCTTCATCCTAAACTTTGTTTTCCACTACCAGAAGGGAACTATGGATTTAGCTGGAGACCCATCCGAGAAAAGATATGGACGCCAAGCAGCGGGACATCCAAAGCCAGGAGCCAACCGAGCAGCCGCCAATTTTAGAAGAACGCTTACATTCAGAAGCGATCGCCCTCCAGCAGACTGAATGTCAGCAGTTGCAGACCCAGCTCAAAGACACCCAACAAGAACTGTCCAACATCAAGTTAGCGCTTGATGAAGCCGCTATTGTCGTCTTGACAGATACGATGGGTGTCATTCGGTATGTGAACGGCAAGTTCTGTCGGCTTTCGCAATATTCCCAGGAAGAACTGCTACAGCAAAATTATCGCATGATCAATTCTGGCTACCACCCGCCAGAGTTTTTTCAGGCTCTCTGGTCAACCATCAGCCAAGGCAAAGTTTGGCAAGGCGAAATTCGCAATAAAGCCAAAGATGGTTCCTACTATTGGGTAGACACCACTATCGTTTCTTACCTGGATGAGCAAGGGCAGCCCTTCCAATACTTAGCCATTCAGTTTGACATCACCGAGCGCAAACGGATTGAAGAGCGATTGCGGCACGATGCCTTCCATGACGTTCTTACGGGGCTACCCAACCGCGCCTTGTTTATGGCTCGCTTAGGTCGAGCGATGGAACAGGTGAAGCGGCGCTCTCTCTCATTTGCTCTGCTCTTTGTAGACCTAGATTACTTCAAAACCTTGAATGATACTTTGGGGCATTTAGTGGGTGATCAATTGCTAGTTGCGATCGCTCGCCGTTTAGAGTCTTGCTTGCGAATCGGTGACACCGTAGCCCGATTTGGCGGTGATGAATTTACCGTGCTGCTAGAAGACACTAAAGATGTTCAAGATGCAATCCGCGTCGCCGAAAGACTACAGCGAGAGTTACAACTGCCTTTTTACCTGAGTGGTCGCGAAATTTTGACTACGGCGAGTATTGGCATTGGCCTCAGCTCTCACGACCATCACCAACCTGAAGACATCCTGTGGGACGCTGATTTAGCGCTGTACCAAGCGAAAGCCGCAGGCCGCAACCGCTACGAAATTTTTGATGCTTCCATGCAGCGGGGTAATCTGGCTCACCTGCAACTGGAGCATGATTTACGTCGGGCGATCGCTAAAGCTCAAATGGATTCCCTAGAACCAGAATCCCAAGAACTATGGTTGCAGTACCAACCGATTGTGTCGCTCAAAACTAATCGGCTCATGGGTTTCGAAGCCTTAATTCGGTGGCAGCACCCAGAGCGGGGCTTAATCCCTCCTGCCGATTTTATTCCCTTGGCGGAAGAAACTGGCTTGATTATGCCGATTGGTCAGTGGGTTTTGCGACAAGCTTGCCATCAACTCTACACTTGGCAGCAACTGACGTCATTACCTTGGCCGCTCATGGTCAGCGTCAACCTTTCGAGCCGCCAATTTACTCAGCCAGATTTAGTCAATCAAGTCAGCCAGATTCTGCAAGAAACCCATTTAAATCCCCGTTACCTGAAACTAGAAATTACTGAAAGTGTGGTCATGGAAAATGCTGAGGTGGCTACAACGATGCTACAGCAGCTAAAAAGTTTAGGCATTCAACTCGCAATTGATGATTTTGGCACTGGCTATTCTTCGCTGAGCTATTTGTACCGCTTTCCGATTGATACGTTGAAGATTGACCGCTCCTTTATCAACCGTATCGATATTGATGGTGAGCACCTAGAAATTGTCCGTACCATCGTTACCTTGGCCTGGAATTTAGGGATGGATGTGATTGCGGAAGGTGTGGAAACAGCCAAACAATTAGCTCAACTTAAAGCCTTGAAGTGTGAGTATGCCCAAGGCTATTTCTTTGCCAGACCTCTAAATTGTGAAGCTGCAACCGCTTTGATTGCGACTGGAATCATCGCAGTCAATTAACGCTAAATCAATGCCAATTCTGGCAAGCCCCTGGGCTAACCTTGACAAGGTGATGGGTAAAAACCACCTGGATGATAGATACAGTCTTTTAGGCTGTGGAGAATAAATGTAAGAGTAGGGCTTTTAGCGCAGGGATGAAGCGACGTAGTTATGGTTAGAAATGAATCCATTACCCGTAGTTTCATGCTGCTGTGCTTGGGAGCAGCTTTTTTAACGTTGGTAGTGCGATCGCAAACTAAGGCCGCTTCTGTCACACCACAGCAACCTGCCATTAGGCTACCGCTTCAGCCCGTTAAGAGTGCTTCTGCATCCGCGAAGCCCAAACCGATGACGCCAGCCCAAGCTCAAACTCGCCTCGTCGTAGACTTGAGCGATCGCAAAGTTTCTATTTACCGCAGCCAAAAGTTGCAAGTGAGTTACCCAGTTGCAATTGGTCAATCAGGCTGGGAAACACCCACAGGCACTTTTGAAATTACCCAGATGCAAACTAATCCAGTTTGGCAGCACCCAATTACCGATCAGCTCATCACCGCCGGGCCTGATAGCCCTTTGGGACTGCGCTGGATCGGTTTTTGGTCTGATGGCTACAACCAAATTGGCTTCCACGGTACGAATCAGGAAGAGTTAATTGGTCAGGCGGTCTCTCACGGCTGTGTGCGCATGCGGAATCAAGATATTGTGGCGCTCTACCAACAAGTTGCAGAAGGAACGCCAGTCATAGTGAAGCTTTAAGCCTAGTGCAGCCTTAAGGTAGACCTTAACTATCCGAAGGATGGGGCTCAAACTTGGGTGCGTAAACCTGTAGTAGCGTGCTGACTTGGGTTAACACTTCATCGCCAGAGTTTTTACCGATCGCTTGTCGTTCAGGGAAGAATTCTGGTCGGTCTAGGTTTCGGGCGATCGCTTCACTCACCTGTTGCGCAATCAAACCATGCAGTTCTTCTTTGGCTCGACTCCGTTGATAGTTGGCTCCTTCTTCGGTGGTGGCGTAAAGGGGTGGTAGGCGGTTTAAGGCGTAGGCGGCAATATCACCCAAATCTAGCGTGCAATCACTGGTCGCTTCAATTTCGGCGACCCGAGCGATCGCTTCCGTCAGCACCAACTCTTCCATCACGTTAATGAACTGCTTTCGGGGTACAGCCACAACTTCACCCGTGAGTAACGCCCCCATTAAGCGATCGAGGGCCATATATTCCTCAATCGATAACTCGGAAGCCGTGTCACAGATGCGCCCCACCTCAGCTTCCATGGCTGGTGTGAGGTAACCGTCCTGCAAGGCCTGCTCTACAATTTTCTCAATACTCATACGCCTCTTTGTTCCCCGCCACCATTTTATAAATGGGCAACCTTGCTGCAAGCATCTTGCTTTAGTTTGCCCCAGAATCGTACTGTTAGACGAAATTTACCGAAACTCTTCCCTAAGATTATTCCAGTCCTTGATAACGCCAAGGTACTGGGTCCACAGCCTTTCCTTGCACATACAAGCCCCAGTGCAAATGTGGCCCGGTTGAAGCTCCACTAGAACCAACTGCCCCAATTACTTGTCCTGCCCGGACCATATCACCCTCTTTCACGTTAATGCGGCTGAGGTGTAAGTAAATCGTTTGTACTCCTTGGCCGTGGTCTAGTCCTACCACATTGCCATTAATCTTAAACCCTTGAGACTCACGACCTACCAGAGCCACTCGTCCCGCTGCTGCTGCAACGACAGGAGAACCTGTTGTGCCCGCATAATCTACCCCTGAATGGTAATAATCGTTGGCAAATACTCCGTTGTAGTAGCGCCGAATGCCGTAAATGGTCGTAATTTCTCCTTGATTAGGCCGCAAAAAAGGGCCGTTCCAGAATTTCTGGGGTGTGACTAATTGCTTAAAGGCATCCACTCGATTAAATTCGGCATCGCTAATGTCCTCGTCTTTACCGGGTGGTAACCAGATTCTTTGAGTGGGGAAAGCGCGATCGCGCAACCGGACAGCCAAATTTTTCACCTGCCCCTCTCCTGCAACCTGAATGTTTAGGGTGCCAGATTTGTTCAGTGGAGTCGTTGGCAATAAAGCCCGAAATCGATTGGGGCCGATCAAGTAAGTGTCAAAGGTTTGGTTCCCTAAAGTCACTCTAGGGCTGCTACTCACAGCAGGATTATCTTGCCGCACTACCACAGAAATTGTGTCGCCTAGCTGCGGTGATGTAGGTGTAATTTGTACTTGTAGAGCTTGCGCTGGAGTAATCGAGGCGATCGCTCCAGTTGCCACACCGAGCGGTGCTAGTACGAGCTTAAGTAACCAATTGCCAAAGCAGCGGGAGGGAGAGGAAGCGATCACGATCTCAAGATGTCCTTCACGACGACTGTCAGACTTAGACTCATCATCTCTTGTATCTGTTTCCAAGTCTGCCCAGCCATTTCGGGAAAAATTTTAGAGGAGTAACTTCCTCAGCGTCAATCACTCTCAGGTTCATGTGGAAGAAGGTTGGTGGAAGTAAATTAACAGTGCGATCGCGGCGCTTTCCTAGCCCAACTTAAGCTGTACTCTCCCCAGAGTCGTAAAAACCTCTTATTCTGAAGTTTGTATACCTTAATATTTCTCTCATTATTTAAAAACCTGTGCAAGAAGACTTTAGGCTGATCGTCGATCTGGTAACTGTTTTGGCTGCGGCTGCCTCAGGAGGGCTGATTGCCGCTTTACTCCGGCAGCCTCCATTGCTGGGCTACCTAATGGGTGGAGTGATCATCGGGCCCGCAGGTTTAGGACTGATTAAGGAACTCGTACAAGTGGAAACTTTGGCCCAGTTTGGGGTGGCCTTTTTACTATTTGCCCTAGGGGTCGAGTTCTCATTTTCTGAGCTAAAGAAAGTCCAAGCGATCAGTTTGGGCGGTGGCGGGTTGCAAATTGCCCTGACGATTTTGGTGACAGCGATCGCCTCGGTCACGATGGGTTGGGTGACTTCCCCCGCTCAAGGCGTCTTCTTGGGAGCCATCCTGTCTTTGTCGTCTACGGCGGTGGTGCTCAAGTGTTTGATGGAGCGCAACGAAACTGAAACCCCTCATGGCAAAGTAATGCTGGGGATTTTGGTGGTTCAGGACTTAGCACTAGGTTTGATGCTAGCCGTGTTACCTGCTCTCGATCAGCCTGCCGAAGCGATCGGAATTGCCGTCGGCTGGGCCTTACTACGAATTGGTTTATTTGCGGCAGGAGCAGTGGCGGTTGGTATCTGGATTATTCCGCCTCTATTGCGGTTGCTAGCCCGCACCGAGAGCCGTGAGTTGTTCTTGCTGGGTGTGGTGGCACTTTGCTTAGGAATTGCCCTGCTGACGGAGCATTTGGGGCTTTCGATTGAAATGGGAGCCTTTGTAGCGGGGCTGATGATTTCGGAGGTGGAGTACGCTGACCAGACGCTGACCTATGTAGAACCGCTGCGCGATATTTTTGCTAGCTTGTTTTTTGCCGCGATCGGCATGCTAATCGACCCCGTGTTTCTTTGGAACAATTGGGAACTGATTCTGGGCTTGGTCGCATTGGTTTTGGTCGGTAAGTTCCTGATCATCACGCCCTTAGTGACTCTATTTCGCTACCCACTGAAGACAGCCTTGATTGCTGGGTTTGGCTTGGCGCAAATTGGCGAGTTTTCTTTCGTACTGGCGAGTGAAGGGCAAGCCTTGGGGCTAGTGTCTCGGCGCGTTTACTTGCTGATTCTGGGGACTACAGCAGTCACCCTGGTAGTGACTCCCTTCTTATTGCGGTTGGTACCGCAATTATTTATTTGGGCTGAATCTTGGCCTTGGCTCAAGCGATATCTCGATCGCACTGATTTACCATTAGCTGCTTCCGAAGAGGTGCCTCTGCAAAATCATGTGGTGGTCTGTGGCTATGGCCGAGTGGGACGCAACATTGTGAAGCTGTTGCAGGAGCACCAATATCCAGTGCTGGTGATTGAGCAGTCGGAGCAAAGAATCCAGCAACTCCGAGACGCTGATATTCCCTATGTCTATGGCAATGCGGGCAGTTTGCATGTGCTGGAAAAGGCAGGCGTGGATAAAGCGCAGGGCATGGCGATCGCGCTACCCGACCCCATGAGTACTCGGTTATCCCTCAAACGCTCTCTAGAAATTGCGCCCGATTTGGATGTGGTGGTGCGAGCAAATAAAGATAAAGATATTGAATTGCTCTACCAACTGGGTGCCCGTGAAGTCGTGCAACCAGAATTTGAAGCCAGCCTAGAACTCTCGACTCACTTGCTCACGAGTATGGGCGCTCCTCTCTCTAGCATTCAGTTGGAGGTGCAGCAAATTCGGAACAGCCATTACTATGAACTGCGCCCGGAGCAGACAGCCAACCAAATTGCGCGGGAACTGCGAGTGGCCGCTCAGGATATGAACAGCAAGTGGTATGGCTTGCCAGAACATTCCCCACTGCTGGGAATGACCTTGGAAGAAACAGATTTGCGCCGCCTTACAGGTGTCAGTTTGATGGCAATTCGCCGCGCAGGTGGCAACGAAGTGGATTATCCAGACGCGCAGACAATTCTAGAGCAGGGCGATCGCCTCTTAATTGTGGGACAACCCGACGAGGTGGCCGCGTTTGATGAACTGGCTAGGGGAGAAGCGGCAGTTCCTAAAGAAAGTTCTTCTTGCCAATGGCTAATGGTGCCCGTAGACAGTCCGGTGGCAGGTCAAACATTAGCTGAACTAGATTTGCGGCGGCAGTACGATGTGCAGGTGCAAGCCATCCGCCGCGAAGGTAGATTTATCCGCTTTCCCAACGGTGACACTGATGTATTGGGGGGCGATCGCCTGCTGTTGTGCGGCAACCGAGAAACACTCGTGCAGGTACGCCAGTGGATCGCACCACCTTTACAACTACCGCTGCTTCAAATTCCTGTGATCAAAGTGAATGCTAGCGAAACCTTACAGGAGTTCCTGCCACCCGATAGTCTCCGTGAGCTTTAGCATGGGGAGCAGTAACAGGATGCTTCCCGCCAAGAGTTCGAGTTAATTACATTTTGGGTTTGATGAATGCGATCGCTTGCCGCCAAATAATCGTGGGCTGATCGTACTGATCGCTCAAGCAAAAGCAGTGTTGATCTTGCCAACGAATTTTGCCTGTGAGCAAATCCCCGGTTAGCAGCTTTAGCTCTACTTCTTTACCGTCTCGAATGAAGTTTTGGAATTGGCGAATGCTCGGCAGTCCTGTTTCTAGTTCACTGCTCATAACTTCAGATCCTTTGCTGTGGGAAAATTGCTAAACATTAGATTGCCCAGTTCAGCTTACAGTGCTTGCGACCTTGAAGGAGGAGTTTATGGGAATTGAGTTCACCAAGTATCACGGTTTAGGCAACGATTTTATCTTGATTGATAATCGTGCTTCGGCAGAACCTCGCCTAACGCCAGAACAAGCCGTGAAATGGTGCGATCGCCACTTTGGAATTGGGGCTGATGGGGTGATTTTTGCTTTGCCTGGTCAGGATGGTCACGACTACACAATGCGGATTTTTAATTCGGATGGTTCTGAGCCAGAAATGTGTGGCAATGGTATTCGTTGCTTGGCCAAGTTCTTAGTAGATTTGGAAGCGGCTGATGCCAACGTGAGTTCAGCCTCTTTATTGCCTCGATCCTACAAAATTCACACCCTAGCAGGCGTGATGACGCCCAAAATTGAGGCGAGCGGCCAAGTAACAGTCGATATGGGTCAACCCCGGTTATTGGCGGCAGAAATCCCAACTACCTTGACAACGGCAGACCAAAAAGTGATTGCTCAACCGCTAGAAGTGGCGGGCCAAACTTGGGATGTGACTTGCGTCAGTATGGGCAATCCGCACTGCATCACGTTTGTCGAAAATGTAGCTGCGATCGCCCTGGAAACCATCGGCCCCAAATTCGAGCATCATGCTGTCTTTCCGCAACGCATCAATACTGAATTTATTGAAGTGGTACGACCCGACTACTTAAAGATGCGAGTTTGGGAGCGTGGTGCGGGGATCACATTGGCTTGCGGGACGGGTGCTTGTGCAGTGCTGGTTGCAGGAGTGCTGAACGGCAAATGCGATCGCCGCGCCACGATTGAGCTTCCCGGTGGCCCTCTACAAATAGAGTGGTCAGAGCTAGATCAACGGGTTTATATGACGGGGCCTGCTGAGCAGGTGTTTGCAGGCCAAGCCTTAATTTAGGGGTTCGATCGCAGCCTTTAATCCTTGACTGGATAAGGTTTGCATCATTTTGCTTGCGTTGTCGCGGTTACTGAAGGAGCCAACCTGCATCACCATGCGACCATTTGATAGCGTGCGGAAAGCGCTGGGAGCGATCGCGGCAACTTCTGCTTGCTCACCTTCGCTCTCAACCTGTACTATCACTCGGTAGCGTGACCCTAAAGCCGCAGTTTGATTAGGTGAGGGAAGGCTATTGGTGCGATCGAGGGGATTACGCGCCACCAACACGCTGGGCAAATCTCCTCCCCCGTAACCGACTGGAATGTCTGGCCCTGGTACTGGCAAGACCTCACCACTAGCAGAAGGACTACTGGTTTGAGGGATAGCCGCGATCGCTGGTGCTGAAGTATCGACTGGAGACCCCGTTGGAACAACCACACTAGTTTCAGGCGCAGGCACTGGAATCTCGATACTGGTTGGCTGGGCAGTAGGTGCGACAGTGGGTGCGACAACAGCGGCAGTTGCTTGGGCTGGAACAGTTTTGGGCGGCAAGCTGGGCAGTTGCAGACTACGGCTAGGCCGAGCCGCCACTCTAGCAGGTGGCGTAGTACGCGTTGTCTCTGGCGGTGGCACCGGAATCGCGATCGCTGTGGCCCCAGATTTGGGGATGGGTGGCAACATGATCTGCTGAGCGGGTTGCCCCCGTTTTGAGCTAGTAGAGCGGGGGGCAACACTGGCGGCTGGCTGGGCAGAGGGTCGCGTCCGGAACGAGTAGGCGGAGATGGGCTGCGATCGCAATGCCGATGAGGGCTGCCTTGTTGCCTGCGGTGAGGGTGTTTGGGCCTTCTTGCTAGGTTGCTTCAATTCTGTAGGCACTGGAAAGGCTGCGGCAGTCAGGCTACTGGTAGCGGCTGGTGGTGTAGGGGAGGCAGTAGCGATCGCAGTGGCTGCTGGTATTTTAGGTGGAGCTGTGGCGATCGCCGAAACTGTTTCGGGTGGTGGCACCTCAATGGCGATGGCGTTGCTGGTGGCAGGTTTCTGAGCTGGCTGTACCACCGGAGTAACGACTTCTGGACGGGGCACCTCAATCGGAGTGGCGGCTAGCTGAGGGGTAGCAACTTCTGGCGGCGGCACGTCAATTGGGATGGCAGCAGGCTCAGGGGTGACAAGCTGAATCGTGGCGGCTGGGCTTGGGTTAGCGGCTACCACTGCCGGAGGAGAGAAAGGAGTTGCGATAGCAGTGCTAGTTGTAGGAGTGGTTGGCTGCTCTGACACCGCTGGCACACTTGGAACTGGACCTGGAGTTGGTGCTGGAGCCGCAGGAGTTATTTGGACTGGAACCTGGACTGGAACTTGGATTGAAACCTGTCTTCTGGGTACTGGGACTGCGGGTGCCTGGACTGTGGTTACCTGGACTGCGGGTGCCTGGACTGTGGCTGCCTGGATTGTGGTTACTGGGACGGCTGAAGTGGCGACTGGTGCGGTAGCAGTTGCTGGTTTGGCAGAAACGGTTGGCTCCGCTGGCGGTGCAGCTTTAGGGACTATTCCTAGCGCTGGAAAGTCGGGTCTGACAGTTGGTAAGGCTGGGGTCGTCGGAGCCGTAGCGATCGCCTGAGTTGTCGAGATCGGTTGAAAAGGCTGAACCCGCACTTCCAAGGGTCTGATTGTTTTGGTTTGCTGAGGTCTCTGCACTTCCAGCGGTCTGATTGTCCGGGTTTGCTCAGAACGGGTTTGCTCAAAATAGGCTTGCTCAGAACCAGTGGCTGAGTTGGTAGCCATGCTAGCAGGAGAAGGCGAGGGGGCAACGCTGACAGCATTGGCTGAACCCGCTAAATCGATGCGTCCGCTGATCCGATCGCTGCCTATTTCATTGCCAAAAGCGGAAATCGCTTGACTAGAAGCACTGCTGTTAATGCCAAAGCGACCGTTGTTGCTGAAGATATTAGCGCCGGGGTCGTTAGCACTGCCGAGATCAGGACGAGCTTGCGCGATCGCCACTACACCATCCCGCAGGTTTTGCTCGATCAGATTACCCCGGATAATCGGCTGGGCGTTGGCTTGAGCCACAATGCCGTCTTGGTTTTGTACAATCCGGTTGCCAATAATCGTCGGCGCGGCATCCTGAGCAATGTTAATGCCAAAGCCAGTTTTAATGAATAAATTCTCGCGCACCTCTGGCTTGGAGTTGCCGTAAATCGTGATGCCATTAGCTCCGTTGGCATAGAAATAGTTGCCCCGCACCACAGGTGCACTACTCCCCACTACAGAGATGCCATCATGCCTGTTACCCGTAAAGGTATTTTCCAAAATCACAGGGCTGGCTGATTCAATCCAGAGACCATACCCACGCGGATTTGGATTTGTGACCGTAACGCCTGCTAACCCTGCCTGATGGACTCCCAGAATTGTGATGTTTTGGCTGGCGAAGGTGGGGCTGAGATAAGGAGCACCGCCCTGAATCACAATATCTTTACCGCGATTGCGAGTATCCCCTTGAATCGTGACTCCGGGTTTCAGCTTCAGCGGAAAGACCTCGCCAGTTTCGGCGCTGTAGGTGCCCTGAATCAACACAATCACCGTGTTGGGCTGGGCTGCTTTGAGAGCTTGCGTAATGGTTTTGAAGGGAGCCCGCTCACCGCCATTGCCCACTGCGTCATCGCCTGCGACTGGATTAACGTAGAGCAAGTTTAGGCTAGACATGGCCCTAGCTCTAGCGGGCACCTGGGCTAGCTGCATTGACCCATCAGACCCATCAAACTGAGCGATCGCGGGCTCTGTGGACCAACCTGCCCAAGCCGCAATGGTCAGACCTACGCCCATCAAGCTGTGGGAAAAACGGTTACTTGCATACCAGCCAACACGAGCGCTGGGGGGCTGTATCAAGGATTGATAGTTGTCGGGGGTCATACTCACAAATCTCCTCTTGACCACACTGGGTGAAAGGCAGTAGTTGAATTTAGCGATCGCTGGCGCTCCACACAGCCCACCAATCAGCGATAAAAAACAAGCGATAAAAACGGGAGCTATCTTACCCTAGATACCCGCTAAAAATAACCGCCTCTTGCCCCATCTGCAAAGTTCGACTGAGAAACTTAAGAATATTTAAAGTAAACTACCGTTGAATGGCAAAATTTGTATTGCCCCTACCCCCACGTGTGCCTTGTGGTTAAGTTTTCATCTCAGCTAGCATACGGCTTCTCGGTGCGAGAAACTTTTTATTTAGCTAGGGACGGAAGCCCCGCGTTCTACCCGCCAGTGTGAACGTCGGGATAGGGAGTCCGGTGATGGAGTGAAACGGAATCGCTAATCAGGAGTATTTTGCCCCTGTACATACTGCTTCAATTGGGAAACTGTTACTCCACCACAGCTAGCAATGAAGTAGGCTTCATTCCACAACACAGACTTTTT